>CAZTVJ010000325.1:0-7066 GCA_964616935.1 uncultured Acidimicrobiales bacterium
CCATGCAGGACGAGCGCAGCCAGCTGCAGAACCGCGCTCGGGCCATGCAGGTGCTGCGGGCCCGCATCCTGCAGCTCGAGCAGGACCGCCATGCCGCCGAGGTGTCGGCGGAGCGCAAGGCGCAGGTCGGAGGCGGTGGCCGGTCCGAGAAGATCCGCACCTACAACTTCAAGGAGAACCGGGTGAGCGACCACCGCATCGGTCTCACCCTCTACCAGCTGCAGGGCGTGCTGGCCGGCGACCTCGTGGAGATCGTCGAGGCGCTCATCGCCGACGAACGGGCCCGCCAGCTGGCCGACGCCTCTGCGTGAGCGAGATGCTCGCCTGGCGCACGCTCTGGGTCGAGACGGCGGAGCGGCTGGGCGGTGACGCTACGGAGGCCCGCTGGCTCTGCCAGGAGGCGTCGGGGCTGGAGGGCATCGAGTGGGTCGAGGGCCTCGATGCGCTGGCCACCGCACGAGCCGTGTTCCGCCTGGATGCCATGGTGGCCCGCCGCCTGTCTGGTGAGCCGGTGCAGTACGTGCTCGGGTCGTGGTCCTTCCGGGGTGTCGACCTGCTCGTCGACCGCAGGGTGCTGATCCCCCGACCCGAGACCGAGCTGGTGGTCGAGACCGCCCTCGCCCTGGCCCGCGATCGCGCCGGGCCGTTGGTCATCGCCGATCTCGGCACCGGCTCCGGGGCGATCGCCCTGGCCTTGGCGGCCGAGCTGCCGGTCAACGGCGCGGAGATCTGGGCTACCGACGCCTCACTCGATGCGCTCGACGTCGCCCGGGCGAACCTGGCCGGCATGGGACGCCGCGGCGCCGGCGTTCGCCTGGCCCATGGATCGTGGTTCGACGCCCTACCGGCCGAGCTGTACGCGCGCCTCGACCTCGTGGTGGCCAACCCCCCCTACGTCGCCGATGGGGACGATCTGCCTCCCGCAGTACGGGACTGGGAGCCGCTTGGCGCGTTGCTGGCCGGCCCCGACGGGCTGGACGACGTCCGGCGAATCGCCGGCGAATCGCCGCGGTGGCTGGCGCCGGGAGGCTGGCTGGTGCTGGAGATCGGTGCGAGCCAGGGCCCCGCCGGCGCCGCCCTCGTCGCCGAGTCCGGGCTGGTCGACCTCGAGGTGCGGCCGGATCTCGCCGGCCGTGACCGCATCCTGATGGCCCGGTGCCCCGACTGAGTCACGAGATGCGTCGTCGGAACGACGCGATCGGTGACTCGCTCGTGCTCAGCCGGTCGGCGGGAGGCCGAGGGCCTGGCGCAGGAAGTGCAGCTGCAGCAGCAACAGATGCTCGGCGACGACCTCCTGGGGCGTCATGTGGGTGACCCCTGAGAGGGGGAGGACCTGGTGCGGCCGGCCGGCGGCCAGGAGAGCGGACGAGAGCTGCAGCGTGTGGGCGGCCACGACGTTGTCGTCGGCCAGCCCGTGCACGAGCAGGAGCGGGCGCTCCAGCCGAGCGGCATCGACCAGCAGCGACGACCGGTCGTAGGGCTCGGGGTCGATGTCCGGGTCGCCCAGGTAGCGCTCGGTGTAGTGGGTGTCGTAGAGCCGCCAGTCGGTGACCGGGGCTCCGGCCACCGCCGCATGGAAGACGTCCGGACGCCGCAGGACGGCCAGTGCCGCGAGGTAGCCGCCGAAGCTCCAGCCCCGGATGGCGACCCGTGACAGGTCGAGCTGGGGGTGCTGCGTCGCCGCGACGTGGAGCGCCTCGACCTGGTCGTCGAGCGCGGGACCGGCCAGGTCGCGGTGCACCGCCCGCTCCCAGTCGCTGCCGCGGCCGGGCGTGCCCCGCCCGTCGGCGACGACGACGGCGAACCCTTGGTCCGCGAACCACTGGCTGGCGAGGAAGGCGTTCGTCGAGGCGACGACCCGCTGGGCGTGGGGCCCGCCGTAGGGGTCGAGCAGCACGGGGAGACGGTCGTCGGGCCCTGCATCGTGGGGGAGCAGCACGGCGGTGGCGACCCGCCGGGGGCCGGCGCGTAGGAACGTCACATTCGGTGTCACCGGCGGTGACAGGGCGACCGAGGCCATGGAGGGACCGCCGAGCACCTCGGTGCGGGTGCCAGGCCCATCCAAGGACGCCGACCGCAGCACCACGGTGTCGCCCCCCGCGGAGGCACTGTGCACGCCGCGCCCCTCGGTCAGCTGCTCCACACCGCCACCGTCGCTCCAGCGGAAGACGTGCTGCTCGTCCGGCATGTCGAGGTGGTTGGCCAGGAAGATCACGCGATCCTGCGAGACGTCCGCCACCGCGCGTACCTGCAACGTGGGGGCCGACACCGGGCGGTCGCCGACGAGCAAGCACCGGGATCCGCTGCGGTCCGCGGCCATGACGAGGCGGCCGTCGTCGAGCAGGCCGGGCGTCCCCGGCACCAGCTCGACCCAGCGGTCGTCCTGGTCCTCGAAGCGGGTCTCGGTGGCGCCGGTGACCGGATCGGCGGCCAGTACCCGCAAGGTGCGCTGATCGCGGGACTGGACGACGAGCAAGAGGGGCCCCGACGCCGGCCAGCGGACCTCGGCGAGATAGGGGAAGCGCTGGCGGTCCCAGCGAACGTCCACCCGGTCACCGTCGCGGCCGACGACGTGGAGGGTGACGAGCGCGTTGTCCGTGCCGGCGGCCGGGTAGGCGAGCTCGACTGCCGGGTTCGCCGGCTGGGCGAGATCGCTCAGCCACCAGCGCGGCACCGGCGAGGTGTCCACCCGGGTGACGGCGACCGACTCGCCGCCCGGCCCCCACCAGTACCCCCGAGCACGACCCATCTCCTCGGCCGCGATGAACTCTGCCGATCCCCAGGTGACATCAGGATCGGCCGGTTCCTCCACCGACGGGCCGGCCAGCTGGCGGCTGCGACCGTCGAGCTCGGCCACCCGCAGGGTGGCGCCACTGACGTAGGCCACGCGCCGAGCGGTCGGGTCGGGCCGGGGGTCGAACACGGGACCTTCGACGCCCAGCTCCCGCGCCGTCGCCGACACGAGCCCGGCGACGAACAACCGACCACCGAGCGCAAACGCGGCCGCCAGGACGTCCGCGTCGGTCGCGTAGGCGACGACCCCGCCCGCACCCTCGCGCGCTCGTTCGCGACGCGCCCGTTCCTCGAGCGGCAGGTCGGTCTCGTCGGCGTTGGCCAGCAGGGATCGGGGATCGGCCACCAGGCGCTCCTCACCCGTCGCCGTGTCGAGGACCCACAGGCAGTTCACCGGATCGTCGCCGGCGCGTGACCGCGCGAAGACGACGCGGCGCCCGTCGGGCGACACGGTGAGGTTCCGCGGTTCACCGAGGGTGAACCGCTGCGTCCGCGCCGACAGCCGCGGGTAGGAGTCGCTCATCGGGTCCCCGCAGCAGGCATGGAACCGGATCCTACGGGCGGGACGCCCTTGGGATCAGCCGGTCGGTAGTCGATAGATCCCGCAGCCCGCATCGATGCCGGGACCGACCTGCTGGAGGCTGCGTAGGTAGCGGGCCAGTGCCGGGTTGTCCTCCACGAGGTGGTGATCGGTGATCACGAACCACCGCGCGCCCTCGCGGCGGTGCTGCTCGACGACGTCCGGGTCGTGCCGCTCGGCGGGCAGGCTCCAGCCGTAGCGATCGCTGTGGAAGAACAGGGCCGGGTCCTGGAAGTTGTTGGGCGTGCCGTCCTCGATCGCGTACGACGTGGAGCTGATCACGACGAGGTCGGGCTCGGGGATGGCGGCCCGCATGGCGCTGGCGCAAGCGAGGGTGGGCTCACCCCAGGGCCGGAGCTGGTCGGCCACGGCGCCCACGGCCACCGCGCCGAACAGCACGGCGGCGACCACGACCGCGGCCGTGATGAGACGTGCCCCGCGCGGGCTCGTGCTAGCGCGGCGGGCCAGCAGCCAGTCCACCCCGATCCCCATGGCGAGGGCTGCGTACACCGCCATGTAGACGTGGTACTGGATCCCGAGGTTGCCCTGGGCGTAGCGGGCGACGAGGAAGTAGTAGACGCCCACCGCACCGACGCCGACGGGCACGAGGAGCGGCGCACGCTGTCGCACGGCCAGGACGACGCCGAGGATGGCGAAGGGAGCACCCACGACCGCCAGCACCCACAGGAAGTCGATGGCGCCCGTGCCCTCGTAGAAGCGCAGCGAGGTCCAGTAGCTGACGTCACCGAACTTCCGGTCGCCACCCGAGATGACCCCGAAGGTGTTGCCGTACTGATCGTGCAGGCGCTTGGCGTGCCAGAGCCAGGCCGCGAGGGGGAGCAGGCTGGTGGCGCCGAGCACGAGTGCCTGCGGCTGCACGAGGCTCCGCCATCCGCGCCGCAGCACGAGCAGCACCACGAAGATCAGGCCGATGTTGAGAGCGGTCGGCTTGACCAGCACCGCTAGCGCGGTGACGCCGCCGCAGGCGAGGGCGGTCGGCCATCGGCGATCGTCGAGCCACTGATCGAACAGCAAGAGAGCGCCCACATACGCGGCGATGGTGGTTGCCTCCGGCATGAAGGCGGTGCCGTAGCGCAGCAGGATCGGCGCGAACGCAAAGGCTACGAGCGCGACGAGTGCCGCCCGCTGGCTCAAGAGCCGGCCGGCCAGACGCCAGAACAGCCACAACCCCAACGCGGTGACCGTGAGCGAGAGCGCACGGCCCAACCAGACGTGCTCGCCGAACACCCGATAGAGCAACGAGGTGAGCCACGGGTAGAGCTGCAGCTCGGACTCGACGAAGCCAGGCCCGGCGCCGCCCCAGTTGATGCGGGGGAAGAACAGGTTGGCGTCGAACAAGAAGTTGCGGGCGATGGAGGCGGTGTCGGCCTGGCGCCACATGTCGCCCCGGTAGGTGATGTCACCGAACACGAGCGGGAGCCGGACGAGCACCGCGGCCACGATGATGAGCGCCGCGGGGTGGCGGCGGACGGCGTCGGCAACTCCAGCGTGATGCGCGCTCGGACGTGGCACAGCCACGCCCGCGCGATCCTCTTCCGCATCCGAGATCGCCATCAGGTTCCGCCCTTCACCAGGACCTCCCGGGGGCCGGTCCAACGGTCAACACTACGAGGTGTAGGGGTCACCGGTAGGGGGTCGGGCAGCCCTACTGATGGCGGGCTCGTCGTCCGCTGCGCTTCCTCCTCGCGCCGCATGCGCGCTGCTTAGGCCACGGAGAGCGTTCCTTCGGCGTCGAGGTGCACGGATCGGCCCACCCACTCGCCCCTCGTCATCGCCGTCGCGAGCTGGACATCGGGCGACGTCCCCCAGGCTCGGCGACCGTCGCCGAGCAGGCAGGTTGCGATGGCGAGCTCGGGCTCGCCGACTCGGCTGTGCATCACCGTGTACGCCTCGACCACGGCCGAGCCGACGGCGTCCTCTGCCGTGGCGACCTCGCGCCGGGGCAACGCGTCGATCTCGGCCTGCGGCTCGTCGTACAGGAAGGCGCCCCGCGGGGGGGTGGTCGAGTACAACCCGAGCGAGTGCTTCGTCAGGTAGCCCCCGTTGCCCCAGACGAGGCCCGGTGACCCTGGCTGCTCCCGCACGTCCGCGACCACGGTGGCGATCGCGTGCATCACGTAGTTGTTCCACGGCCCTCCTGCGAAGGAGAGGCCGCCGGTGCGCGTGAGCTGGCGGTCGAGGCCGAGGCCCAGCGCCGCGGCGCCGGCCTGGACGGCGGAGGGAAAGCACGAGTACAGGTCGATGACGTCGATGTCGTCGACACCCAGGCCGGTGAGCTCGAACAGGCTTCGGCCGAGCACCCGAACCGCGGGGGTGGAGCCGAGGTCGGCGCGGTTCGAGACGTAGAGGTGGTCGTGGCCGTCGACGCCGGCGAACGGGAACACCCAGCGGTCGGTGGGGACGCCGAGGGACGTCGCTCGCTCGGCCGAGCACAGGATCAGCGCGGCGGCCTGGTCGACGTCGTTGTTCGAGTTCATGTACTTGGGGTAGGGGAACCCGATCGTGCGGTTGTCGGGGCCCGGTGTGCGGATCTCCTCGGCCGACAGCTCCCGCTGCACCCATGCGTACGGGTTGGTGGCCGCGACGGCCGAGAAGCGAGCCCACAGCTCCGACGCCTTGACCTGGTGCTCGTCGACGTCCTCGGCGGCGGCCGCCCGGATGGCCGTCTCGAACATCGGGTAGAACTGCACGGGCATCATGAGGCCACGGGCCATCTCCACCGGGTGGCTCATGGGCTCGTCGTGGCCCAGCACGCGGGTCGGCCGGGTGTCCTCGGGCAGCTTGCGCCACGCCAGGTGGGCCGAGGCTCGTTGGGCCCGCATGCGCGTCCGCCACGCCTCACCCCCGGCCAGCACGGCGAGGTCGAGCCGGCCGGCCTGGATCTCTCGGGCCGTGGTGTTCACGAGCATCTGCGGGGTGTTGCCGCTGGCGGTGGTGTAGACGGTCTCGGCCGGCTCCAGCGCGAGCGCCTCGGCGAGCAGCCTCCCCGGGTCCCGATAGCGCCACGACAGAAGGTTGACCACCCGGACGGAGTCCGCCGCCGGTACCCCTGGCAAGGACGCGTCGGCCGCCGCGGCGCGCACGGCGTCGACCATGAGGTCGAGCGGCTCTCGCGCGTCGTCGAGGTTCTCTGCCCGCTGGACGACCTGGCCCACGCCGATGATGACAGGGGTGCGGGGATCGATCGACATGGGTGCGGACACTACGCCCAGCCTCCCGTCGTCAGGCCACCTCCACCTCACCGGTCCCGGCCGCACCGGTCGAGGCCTTCGTGGGCTGAGGCGGCGACTGGTAGATGAGCTGTGGCACCGGCCAGCCCGAGGTGACCCGGCCGGACACGGTCCACCCGAGCGAGCCGTACATCAGGCGGGCCATGGTGTTCGACTCGTCGACGAGGGCAACGACCGGACGCTCACCGAGCCCGGTCAGTGCGGAGCGCAGCAGATCGCGCGACACCCGGCGCCGCACTGCCGACGATGCGGGGCCGCCCTGATCGGGGGAGCGCACGCCGAACGACAGGATCTCGCCGACCTCGCTCTGGCGCTTGTTCTGGCGGTCGAGGGCGATGCGCGCACCCATCAGCACCCCACTCGGTGACGGAGGGTGACGGAGCATCACGGAGAGCAGCGTGCCCGAGCGCCGGCGTACGGCGGTGGCCAGGAACGCGTTGGC
>CAZTVJ010000326.1:0-2533 GCA_964616935.1 uncultured Acidimicrobiales bacterium
GAGTCGGCGTCCTCGGCCGAGAAGAAGCCACCCAAGTGGTGGCGGAGGTCGCGCAGGACGTAGCCGACCGTCTCGTCGAGCACCTGGCGGTAGCGCGACTCGCCGGTCACCTGCCAGGCGTGGAGGTACGCGCGGCTGAGCAGCGCTTGGTCGTAGAGCATCTTCTCGAAGTGGGGCACCATCCAGCGCTCGTCCACGGAGTAGCGGGCGAAGCCACCTGCGAGGTGGTCGTACATCCCGCCCGACGCCATGGCATCGAGCGTGGTGGTCACCACCCCGAGCGCACCACCACCGGCACCGGCGACGTTGGCCCGAAGCACCAGCTCGAGGCTCATCGTCTGCGGGAACTTCGGCGCGCCCCCGAAGCCACCCCACGCAGGGTCGAAGGCGGCCGCCAGCTGTTGCAGCGCGGCGTTGAGGTGCTCGACCCCCGGCACCTCGTCGGCCGGTGTGAGGTCGCCGAATCGCTGCAGCGCCTGGGTGAGCTGGTCGGCTTGGACCAGGAGGTCGGCCCGCTTGGTGCGCCAGGCGTCATCGACCGCCCGCAGCAGCTGAACGAAGCTCGCCTTGGGGTAGTAGGTGCCGCCGAAGAAGGGTCGACCGTCCGGCGCGAGGAACACCGTCATCGGCCAGCCGCCCCGGCCGGAGAGCGCCTGCACGGCGTCCATGTACACGGCGTCGACGTCCGGCCGCTCCTCCCGATCGACCTTGACGCAGACGAACAGCTCGTTCATCACGTCCTCCACCTCTGCGTCCTCGAAGCTCTCGTGTGCCATGACGTGGCACCAGTGGCAGGCGGAGTAGCCGACCGACAACAGGACCGGGCGGTCGTGCGCCACGGCTCGCTCGAAGGCCTCCGCACCCCACGGGTGCCAATCGACAGGGTTGTCCTGGTGCTGGCGGAGGTACGGCGAGGTCTCCTGGCCGAGTCGGTTCACGAGGCTGGACGCTAAGGCATCCTCCCGGCGATCGAGCAGCCGGTCGCGCCGGCTCGCCGGACCGGGTTGCGAGATCGGCGCGCGACGGGTTTCATGGTGCGCCGACGAGCCTGCGGTCCCGCCACGCCCCGGCCCGGGGCGGCCGCCGGTCGGGGGAGGACCACGACGGGATGTGGCTGCCGTGGCAGTACGCCGTGGTCTGCTCCGTGGCCCTTGGCCTGTGGTCCTGGCTGGCCCGCCCGACCCGCAGAGGCTGGACCATCGCGCAGGGCTTCGCGCGCGAGGCAGCGCTGGTGTTCCTGCTCTACAGCATCTGGCTGATCGCTGGGCGGGTCACCTTCGGTCAGGGAGAGGGTGCGCTCGAACGGGCCCGCTGGGTCTGGGACACCCAGCGGGTGCTCGGTTTGCCGAGCGAGCTGGCCATGCAGCAGGCCGTGCTGCCTCATCCCGTGCTGGTGCAGGCCGCCAACGTCTTCTATGCCACGGTCCACGCCCCAGCCCTCATCGTGTTCCTCATCTGGCTCTTCGCCTGCCACCGCGACCGCTACCCGTTGTGGCGCAACACCGTGGCCATCGTCACCGGTGCCTGCCTGCTCATCCAGCTCGTCCCCGTGGCACCCCCTCGCTTCCTGACCGGCCTCGGCTTCGTCGACACCGGAACGCTCTACGGCCAGTCGGTCTACGGCCCGGTCGGCACCGGTGTCTCTGATCAGCTGTCGGCCATGCCATCGGTGCACGTGGCGTGGGCGGTGATCGTCGCGGCCGCCGTGGTGCTGGTCAGCACCAGCCGCTGGCGCTGGCTCGTCCTGGCCCACCCGGTGCTGACGGCACTGGTCATCGTCGTGACCGCCAACCACTGGTGGCTGGATGGTGTCGGCGCCATCGTGCTGATCATCGCCACCGTCGCGCTGCTCGCTCGGGCCGAGCGCGCCCGCGAGGCCCGTCGCTTCGGCCCGGCCGCCGCCGCCGAACCGGCCGAGGTGCCTGCCGGCTCCCAGTAGGTTCCTGCGTCCATGGAGCTACGTCTGGACGGCAAGGTCGCACTGGTCACGGGCGCGTCGAGGGGCATCGGGAGGGCCATCGCCACGGCGTTCGCCGAGGCCGGCGCGAAGGTGATGCTGACGTCGCGGAAGCAGGAGGCACTGGAGGCGGCGTCGGCAGGGATCGACGGAGATACAGCCGTCTTCGCGGCCAACGCCGGCGAGGTGGAGGCGGCCGACGCCGCCGTGCTCGCCACGCTCGAGCGCTTCGGAGGGCTGGACATCCTCGTCAACAACGCCGCCACCAACCCGTACTACGGGCTGGTGATGGGCGTCGATCCCAGCCGCTACGACAAGACGTTCCAAGTGAACCTGCGGGGGCCGCTCTTTTGGACCCAGGCCGCCTACAACCACATGCTGAAGGAACGCCCTGGCGTGGTCGTGAACATCGCCTCCGTGGGTGGGATGCGGGCCGAGGCGGGGCTGGGCATCTACAACCTCACGAAGGCCGCGCTGATCCACCTCACCCGCCAGCTCGCCGCCGAGATCGGCCCGAACCGGGTGGTCGGCATCGCACCGGGCCTCGTGAAGACGGACTTCGCGAAGGTGCTGGTC
>CAZTVJ010000327.1:0-4010 GCA_964616935.1 uncultured Acidimicrobiales bacterium
CTTCCGGCGCGGCGAGGTGGACGCGGCGGCCCTCACGGCGAACGCCGCGGCGCCGACCATCGCCGAGCCGGCCGAGCGGGCGCTGGCGCTGGAGCTGCTGTCGTTCGAGAGCGCGCTGCTGCTGGCCGTCGAGCGCTCGCAGCCCCACCGGCTCTGCACGTACCTGTTCGAGCTGGCCAGCGCGTTCACGACGTTCTACGAGGCCTGCCCCGTGCTGCGGGCCGAGGACGAGGAGACCCGCCGCAGCCGGCTGCTGCTGAGCGACCTCACGGCCCGGGTGCTCCACCTCGGCCTCGGCCTGCTCGGCATCGCCGCCCCCGACCGCATGTAGCAGCCCAATGCGGCGATCGGCGCCCGGCGGCGGCGGGTACCCTCGCCCCTCGTGGCAGGCAACGGCAACATCGTGCGGGTCGGCGTGCTCGGGTGCGGCAACGTCGGCGCGGCCCTGGTGGCACTCATTGGCGAGCGGGTCGACGCCATCGAGGCCCGCACCGGTCTGCGCCTCGAGGTGGCCAAGGTCGCCGTGCGCAACCTCAGCCGGGACCGCCAGGTGGTCATCGCCGACGACCTGCTCACCCGCGATGCAGCCGCCGTCGTCGACGATCCGTCGATCGATGTGGTCGTCGAGGTCATCGGCGGCATCGAACCGGCTCGAGAGCTCATCCTCGCCGCGCTGAAGGACGGCAAGCCGGTCGTCACTGCCAACAAGGAGCTGCTGGCCAACGTGGGCGCCGAGCTGTTCGCGGCGGCGGAGTCGGCCGGTCGGGACCTGCTCTTCGAAGCTGCGGTGGCCGGTGGGGTGCCGGTCATCCGGGCACTGCGGGAGAGCCTGGCCGGCGAGCCGATCCGCCGCGTGCTCGGCATCGTGAACGGCACCACCAACTTCATCCTCACGAAGATGAGCGACGAAGGTGGCGACTACGGCGCCGCCCTGGCCGAGGCCCAGCGCCTGGGCTTCGCCGAGCGCGACCCCACGGCCGATGTGGAGGGGTACGACGCCGGAGCCAAAGCCGCGATCATCGCCAGCATCGCCTTCGGCGTGAAGGTGGTGGCGGGCGACGTGTACCACGAGGGCATCAGCCGCATCACGCCCAGCGACATCGCCGTGGCCCACCGGCTGGGCTACGTCGTCAAGCTGCTGGCCATCGCCGAGCAGGACGACGCGACGGGTGACGTGTCGGTCCGGGTCCACCCCGCCATGGTGCCGAACGACCACCCGCTGGCCAGCGTCGGTGGCAGCTACAACGCCGTCGTGGTCGAGGGTGACGCCGTCGGCCAGCTCATGTTCTACGGGCGGGGGGCCGGCGGCCGGCCCACCGCGAGCGCCGTGCTCGGCGACCTCATCGATGCCGCGGTGAACCTGCGCAAGGGCACCCACGGCTCGCTCGGGGTCCTGGCCCGGGCAACGGTGCGCCCCATCGACGAGACGACGGCCGAGTACTACCTCCCCCTCGAGGTGGTCGACCGACCGGGCGTGCTCCACGCGGTCACCGGGGTCTTCGCGCAGCACGGGGTGAGCATCCGCACGGCCGAGCAGGAGGGCCTCGGCGACGATGCCCGGCTCGTGTTCATCACCCACGTGGCCAAGGAGGCCGACGTGCAGGCCACCTTGCGCGACCTGCGTCACCTCGACGTCGTGCGCCGGGTCGGCGGCATCCTGCGCGTCATCGGCGGCTAGATCCATGGTCTCGCTCGGCGTCCGCTTCGCTTTCGTCTCGCTCGACTGCGGCTCGTCGCCGGCGCTTCCCTCGCCGCCAGCGTCGGTGCTGCGGCAAGGCGTGTGATGCGTTACGTGTCGACGCGCGGGCAGGCGCCCGTGCTCGGCTTCGCCGACGTGCTCCTCGCCGGGTTGGCCGACGATGGCGGGCTCTACGTCCCGGAGGGCTGGCCGGCCCTGCCGACCGTGCCGCCCGGGACGCCGTACGCAGCGCTGGCCACCGAGCTGTTGTGGCCCTACGTGGCCGGTGACGTGGCGGCGGACGCATTCGCGGCGATGGTCGGCGATGCCTACGCCACCTTCGGCCACCCGGCGGTGTGCCCGCTCGTCCAGGTGGGCGACGACGAGTGGCTCCTCGAGCTGTTCCACGGCCCGACGCTGGCCTTCAAGGACGTGGCGCTGCAGCTCGTCGGCCGACTGTTCGATCACGTGCTGACCGAGCGCGGTCAGCGGGTCATGGTGGTCGGGGCCACCTCGGGTGACACCGGCTCGGCCGCCATCGATGGCGTGCAGGGCAGTGACGCCGTCGACCTGGTGATGCTCTACCCGGCTGGGCGGGTCAGCGACGTCCAGCGTCGCCAGATGACCACGGTCGATGCCCCCAACGTGCACGCCGTGGCCGTCGAGGGCACTTTCGACGACTGCCAGGACCTGGTGAAGGCCATGTTCGCCGACGTCGCCTTCCGCCAGCGCCTGCGGCTGTCGGCGGTGAACTCCATCAACTGGGCCAGGGTCATGGCCCAGACCGTGTACTACGTCAGCGCGGCCCTCGCGTTGGGCGGCGGCCCGGGCCGACGACCGATCAGCTTCGCCGTGCCAACCGGCAACTTCGGCAACGTGCTGGCCGGCTGGATAGCGCATCGGGCCGGCCTCCCGGTCGACCGGCTCGTCGTCGGTTCGAACCGCAACGACATCCTCACGCGCTTCCTCGCCAGCGGGATCATGGCCACGAGCGTCGTCGTCCCGACGCTCAGCCCCAGCATGGACATCCAGGTCAGCTCGAACTTCGAGCGCCTGCTGTTCGAGCTGAACCGGCGCGATGGTGGCATGACGGCCGAACAGCTCGGCCGGTTCCGGGCGACCGGCTCGTTGGCCGTCGAGCCCGACCAGCTCGACCAGCTCGGGGCCGTGTTCGCCGGCGCGCGGTGCGACGACGACGAGACGCTCGCCACCATCCGCACCACCTACGAGCGCACGGGCCAGCTCGTCGATCCGCACACCGCGGTCGCCCTCCACGCCGCCTCCAAGGTCGATCGCGATCCGTCGGTGCCGTTGGTCGTGCTGGCCACCGCCCACCCCGCGAAGTTCCCCGATGCCGTGGAACGGGCTACGGGCGTGCGGCCGCGGCTGCCGCCGCACCTGGCCGACCTCTTCGACCGACCGGAGCGGACGTCCACGCTCCCGAACGACCTCGCGGCGGTCCAACGCTTCGTCGAGGCCGCGGCCCGGCCGGCCTGAGGCGCGTTCGGGGTGCGTGGGCTGGGTTGCCGCCTCGTGGCCGCCCAGGTAGGGTGCGGTTGCTCGGGTTCCCGAGCAGGCGGCTCCGCAGACATGTGCGGCGGAGCCGGCCGATTCCCGCCGGCGGCATGGGGCCAGCGTCACGGATGTGGACGAAACCTCCCTTCTGCGTCACTGGGCCACGCGTCACGGCCGGGAGCCCGACGGCCTTCGTCGGTCTCTCCCCCCACATCCGGACGATCCCGGGAAAGTAGGTACCTCATGAGCGTGGAGTCCCCGGAGGCTCTCGAGCGCTCGGTCCTGGAGAGCAAGGATCGCGAGCAGCTGTTCGCCATCGCCTCCGCCCTCGGCGTGAAGGCGAACTCTCGGACCAAGAAGAGCGACATCATCGATCGCATCCTCGACCAGGTCCGCGGCGACAGCACCCCGGCCGGCAACGGCTACAGCGACGCCGATCGTGGCGACCTCGGCCGCGGCGACGCCGGCCGCGACGTCTCGGTGCCGAACGACGAGGTGGTCGTGGCCGAGCTGGTCGACACCTCGCTGCTGAGCTTCGACAGCGACGACATCGAGACCGTGTCTCCCCTTCCTGACCCGGCGGACGAGCCGCTCGCCGAGTGGGAGCTCGCCGTCGGTGACGACCTCGCCACGCCGGTCGAGTCCGTCCCCGACGCCTCGGTCGATGCCGGCTCGGCACCGTCCAGCACGTCTCAGGACGGCGCCGACGACGCCACCACCGGGCCCCCCGGCAGTGGCGACGGCCCTCGCGAGGACGGGCAGGGCAGCAATCGCCGCCGGAGGCGTCGCAACCGGGACCGCAACCGCGGCGACGGCC
>CAZTVJ010000328.1:0-20881 GCA_964616935.1 uncultured Acidimicrobiales bacterium
CCCGGGTCTGTCGCAAGCTCGCCGAGATCAGCAAGATCGAACGCGGAGACATCCTCGTCACCGTGGCCACCGATCCCGGTTGGACCACCGTGTTCTCCATCATCGGCGGAGTCGTCGTCGAGACCGGCGGCGTGGTTGCCCACGCCGTCATGATCTCGCGCGAGTACGGCCTGCCCTGTGTGGCCAACCTCACCCGAGCGTGCGACCTCATCCCAGACGGGGCCACCATCACGGTCGACGGCAACACCGGACGGGTCATGGTCCACGACGGCGAGACCGGGGAGTGATGGCTCAGGGCACCTGGATCGTGCCGACGAGCACGCGCCGGCCCGACGAGGCCGGGTTGCCGTCGGCCACCTCCTCGGTGACGGTGAGCGTGGGGAACTCCCGCGGGGACACGCCGCCCCACAGCGTGACGTCCACCCCCTCGTTGAAGGTGCCGAGCGACACCAGCGTGCCGTCGGCGTTGCGCAGCCAGGCCTCGTAGAAGCGACCCTGGTCGAGGCGCGGAAGCCCGGTCGCCGACAGCTCCACCCGCCAACCCGAAGGCGTACGACTGACGTTGGCCGTGCCCGTGGCACCCGGCACGAGGTCGGTGGGTGAGAGCGCGACCTCGAGCCCGGCGCCGCCCGAACCACCACGCGTGGCGAGGAGCACGCCGGCGATCCCGAGCACAGCGAGGATGGCGGCGGCGACGGCCACGATCCGCCAGGTGGCCGGTCTAGAGCGCTGGTGGCGACGGTCGGGCGAGGCCGGCGGGATGGCTCGGGGCGGCGCCGGTGCTGGCGCGTCGACCGGCCCCCTGGTGGCGCTCTCGGTGGCGATGGCCGCCACGATGCGATCCTCGAGGGCTGCGTCGGGCTCGGCCCAGGTGCTGGCGTCGGCCAACTGGGCGCCAAGCTCGTTCAGCCCGGCTCGGTCGTCGGCGGTCAGCTCGCTGCCGTCGCGGTAGCCGGCCAGGTAGGAGATGCGTTCGTCCTCGGTGGTCACCGCGTCTCCTCGTGCCTGCTACCAGTACGGACCAACGGTCGGTTCGGTTTCACGAAGGCTCCTCGCGGAGATGGCCGAGCCGCTCGGCCAACCGACGGTGGGCCCGGAACGAGCGCGACTTCACCGTGCCGAGCGGTAGGCCGAGACGGTCGGCGATCTCCGACTGCGAGAAGCCGTCCAGGTGTTGGAGCCGGATGACCTCCTGCTCCTCGGGTGGCAGCTCGTCGACTGCTCGACGCACCTCCCAGGTCTCCTGCATCGCGACGGCCGACGGCGGCAGGGCCACGAGCGACGAGTCGCCCGGATCGGCGTGATCGAGCGGAGTCGTCGACCGCTTGGCCTCGCGACGATGCACGTCGATGGCGACTCGACGAGCGATGGTGGCGAGCCATGGTCCCATCTCGCGGGTCGGGTCGAAGCTGCCGGCTGCCCGCCAGGCCTGGACGAAGGTCTGCTGGGTGGCCTCCTCGGCCAGCTCCCGCTGACCGAGGACGCGATGGGTGACGGAGAAGACCAGACGGCCGTACTCCCGGTAGACGGAGCGAACCGCTTCGGGATCGCCGGTCTGGAAGCGAGCGGCAGCTTCCTGGTCGAGGGTCACGGTCGCCACGCTGCCATGGATCCCGCGAGGTCGCGTCAAGGGCCGTGACGAGCACGCGGGCCGGGTCGCATCCTGTCCCGGCGGCATCCACGGCGGCAGGTCAGAGCCCCTGCTCCACGAGGTCACCGTCCTGGGACACCACGAACCAGGAGCCGCCTGAGCCCTGGCCGTTGTGCTGGCCGGGCGCAGTGTCCCCGGCGAAGTAGTAGAGCGGCCAGGATCCGGCCTTGAGCTGGGTGGTGCCGTCCGAGCGCTCGACGGTTGTGAACAGCGCGGCATCAGCGCCACCTTCCACGACCACAGGGCCATCGACCGTGGCCGGCGGCCAGGCTTCGGCGCATCCGCCGACGCAGGTGGAGGTCCCGGCGCTGTCCTTGGTGAAGGCATAGAGGGTCCGTCCGTCGGGGCCGACCAGGATGGGTCCGGCTTGGCTGTCACCAACGCGCACGGACGCGGCGCCGGCCACCGGCACGGTCGTTGCCGGCGCGGCCGATGGGGTGCCATAGGGGCCGTATCCGCCGGTACCGGCGGGCTTGGTGGTGCCAGGTTGCGCGGCTGGCACGGTGGTGCTGGAGCCGCAGGCGGCCAGGGTCAGGGTGGCGCCGGTGAGCGCGGTGAGCAGTGCACGTCGCATGTCGGAGGACCTCCTCGAGGCCAGGTAGGCGGGCGGGGGTACTGCGGTCAGGCGACGGTCATGGCGGCCACGACCGCACGAACGGGCTTCGACGATGGGTCGGGGTGCTGCGGTGCCTGACATGACCATCGGTACGGTCGCTGCAGGGACGCGGTTCGCGCTACCGAGGACAACCGCGGCGGAGTCGTTGCCTGCTCGGCCGGTCGACGAGGCGTCTCAGGAGAGCACGAGGCAGAACGGGTGGCCGGCCGGGTCGAGGTAGACCCGGAAGCTCTCACCGGGCTGGAACGCGGCCTTGCGGGCGCCGATGGCCAACACCTGGGCCTCGGCCACCTCGAGGTCGTCCACGTCGAAGTCGAGGTGGGCCTGTTGCGGGTGATCGTCGCTCGGCCACACGGGCGCCTCGTGATCGGGGCTGAGCTGGAAGGCGATCGTCGCCCCGGCGCTGCTTCGCAGCTGCACCCAGTCGGTCTCGGCGTCTTCGACCTGCCAGCCGGTGAGGGCCGCGTAGAAGGCGGCGAGCGCTGGGGGGTCCGGGCAGTCGAGCGCAACCAGGCTGAAGCGGGCAATGCCAGGCACGGTGCGAGCGTACCCGCCCCGCCATCGACAGCGAGCTCCGACGTGCGGACCTTGGGCCGTCGCGGCTCGGCCGTCTACGTTGCCCAGGAACCGGACGCCACGACCGATCGCAGAGAGGACGCCGAGATGACGACGCCAACGAAGGACACGGTGAGCCGAGAGCTGCTCCTCCAGATGTTCGAGACGGTGATGAAGATCCGCACCTTCGACGACAAGGCGCAGAAGCTGATCGCGACGGCGCAAGCGTTCTTCGTGCACTACCCGGTGCGGGGCCACGAGATCATCTCCGCCGCGGTGGCCGAAGCCATCGAGCCGGATGACTACATGACGGCCACCTACCGGGGCCTGGCCGACGAGGTGGCCAAGGGCGTCCCGCTGCACGAGCTCTGGGCCGAGATGATCGGCAAGGAGACGGGCACGTCGAAGGGCCGGGGTGGCCCGATGCACATCTCCGATCCCGAGCACGGGCTGATGTTGTGCACCGGCATCGTCGGGGGCGGCATCCCGGTCGCCACCGGCCTGGGCCTCGCCTCACAGCTGAAGGGCGACGGCCGCGTCACCATCTGCAACTTCGGTGACGGCGCCACGAACATCGGCGCGTTCCACGAGTCGTTGAACATGGCGTCGGTGTGGTCGTTGCCGGTCGTGTACGTCTGCCAGAACAACCAGTACGGCGAGCACACGAAGTTCTCGGACACGCAGCGCACCAAGTCCGTCGTCGATCGTGCCGCCGCATACGCCATGACCGGCATCCAGGTGGACGGGACCGACCCTGTCGCCACGTTCGAGGCCGCGACCGAGGCCGTGGCCCACGCCCGTCGAGGCGACGGGCCGGTGCTCTTGGAGTGCATCACCTTCCGCACGCTCGGCCACGTCCTCAGCGACCAGAACGAGTACATGGATCCCGAGCGGCTGGCGGCCGAGATCGCCAACGATCCGGTGCCCCGCTTCCGTGCGTGGCTGATGGAGCACGGGCATGCCGACGAGGCCGAGCTCACGGCCATCGAGGAGCGGGTCGTGGCCGAGGTGGACGCGGCCTACGAGCAAGCGTCGGCCGACCCCGCGGCCGATCCGGCCACGGTCACCGGCGACGTGTTCGCCGCCGCTCGTCCCGCCACACCGGAGCCGGGGGAGGACGCCGAGCCCGCCGAGCAGCTCACGTTCCGCGCCGCCATCACCCAGGCGCTCGACCAGGCCATGACCGCGGACGAGCGCGTGTTCGTCATGGGGGAGGACGTAGCCGACTCCGCCGGCGGCGGTGTGTTCCACATCACCGAGGGCCTGTCGACCAAGCACGGCGACCACCGCGTGCGCAACACGCCCATTGCCGAGGAGGCCATCATCGGCGCAGCGGTGGGCGCGGCCATCGCCGGGATGCGCCCGGTGCCGGAGATCATGTTCTTCGACTTCATCGGTGTCTGCTTCGACCAGCTCGTCAACCATGCCGCCAAGCTGAGGTACATGTCCGGTGGCCGGACGCCGGTGCCCATGACGATGCGCGTCAACATGGTCGGTGGCACGCCCATCGGCGCCCAGCACAGCCAGTCGCTCGAGGCGATCCTCATGCACACACCTGGCCTCAAGGTCGTCTATCCCTCGACGCCTTACGACGCCAAGGGCCTGCTGCTGGCCTGCATCGAGGACGAGGATCCCTGTGTGTTCGTCGAGTGCACGGGCCTGATGATGAAGCGCGGGATGGTGCCCGTGGCGCCGTACACGATCCCGATCGGCCTGGCCTCGGTGAAGCGAGCGGGCGACGACGTCACCATCATCACCTATGGCCGCATGGTCGCCGACGCCTTGAAGGCCGCTGATGAGCTGGCCGGCGGCGGCATCTCGGCCGAGGTCATCGACCTTCGCTCCCTGTCGCCCCTGGACATGGACACGGTCCTGACGTCGGTGGCGCGAACTCGCCAGGCCGTCGTGGTGCACGAGGCGGTGCGCACCTGCGGTCCCGCGGCCGAGATCGCGACGCGGATCCACGAGGAGCTGCACGGCGAGCTGCGCGGTCCGGTTCGCCGGCTCACGTCTCCCGACTCGTCCGTGCCGGCGGCAGCGGCCCTGGTCGGCGCGTTCTACCCGAACGCAGCCGGCATCGTCGCCCTCTGCCAGGGGCTCGGATAGGAGTCGGAGCAGCACCTCCGTGCCACACTGAGATCTCCGACATCGACGACGGGGGTCTCGGATGCCGACGGAGCTACGACGTTCGTTCTGCCGGGTGTGCCACGCAGCGTGCCCCATCGACGTGGAGGTGGACGGCGAGCGCGTCGTCAAGATCCACGGCGTCCAGGACGACCCGCTGTTCGAGGGCTACACCTGCATCAAGGGCCGCCAGCTGCCCGACCAGATCCACCATCCCGACCGGCTGCGGCACCCGCTGCGGCGCGCACCGGATGGGCGGTTCGAGGAGACGACGTCCGAGGTGGCGCTCGACGAGATCGCGGCCAAGCTCGCGTCGATCATCGAGCGCCATGGCCCCGGCGCCGTCGCCGACTACACCGGCACGGGCGGCTACCAGAACGGCACCTCCGACCCGGTGGCACGGGCCTTCCTGAGGGCCATCGGCTCCACGGCCCACTACACGTCGGTCACCATCGATCAGCCCTCCAAGGGCACGGCGATGATGCGGATGGGCATGTGGGAGGCCGGCTTCGACAACTTCCGCGACGCTGACGTGCTGCTCGCCGTGGGGTACAACCCCATGGTGTCGAGCTTCAGCCCGAGTGGCGGGCTGCAGGGCACCAACCCCTTCACCGTCTTGCGCGAGCGCAAAGCGGAGGGCCTGAAGCTCGTCGTCGTGGACCCGCGCCGTACCGAGCTGGCGTCGTTCGCCGACATCCACCTCCAGATCCGACCCGGTGAGGACCCGACGCTGCTGGCCGGCCTGCTGCGGATCATCTTGACGGGGGGGCTGCACGACGTGGCCTTCTGCGAGCGGTGGGTCGACCTCGACCAGTTGGCGGCACTCACCGATGCTGTGGCGCCGTTCACCGTGGACTACGTGGCCGAGCGCTGCGATGTTCCTGGGGCCGACGTCGAGGCGGCCGCCCACTTGTTCGCCGCCGGCCCGCGGGGCACGTCGGGCACGGGCACGGGGCCCAGCATGGCGCCGCACTCGCTGCTCATGGAGCACCTCTCCCTCACGCTCAACGTGGTCTGCGGCCGCGTGAACCGAGAGGGCGACACGCTCGAGTCCGGCTTCTTCCTCTACCCCGACACGCCGCGACGCGCCCAGGTCACGCCCCCCATGGATCCCTTCGCGGGCCCTGCGTCGCGGTTCCGCGACTTGCGGGGCTACTACGGCGAGATGCCCGCGACCACGCTGGCGGAGGAGATCCTCACCCCCGGCGACGGTCAGGTGCGCGCCCTCATCGTCAACGGCGGCAACCCCGTGGCGGCCTTCCCCGACCAGCGCCTCACGGTGCGGGCCATGGAGGACCTCGAGCTGCTCGTCGTCATGGACCATCGCATGACAGCCACGGCCGAGGTCGCCGACTACGTGATCGCCCCGCGCCTGTCCTTGGAGCGGTCCGACGTGCCCCTCTGGATGGACCGGTGGTTCCGGGCGCCGTACGCGAACTGGACGCCGGCCGTTGTGGAGCCGGCGGGCGACCTGCTCAACGAGTGGGAGGTCTACTGGGGGCTGGCCAACCGCCTGGGCGTGACCATGAAGCTGCCTGGCGGCAACGTGCCGGCCGAGCCCAGGCCCACCGATGACGACCTCATCGACCTGATCTACGCGAAGTCGCGCGTACCACTTGAGGAGATCCGGGCCAACCGGGGCACCATCCTCGAGGACCGGGCGATCGTCGTGCTGCCGGCCGACCCGGCCGCGACGGGCCGCTTCGCCGTCGGACTGCCCGAGGTGATCGACGAGCTGGCTGTCGTGCGCTTGGAGACCACGAGCCTCGAGGTGCTGCGGGGCTACGACCCTGCCGTCCACACGTTCCGGCTCATCAGCCGGCGCCTGAAGACGAAGCTCAACTCCCTCGGCAACGAGCTGCCCGGTCTGCGCCACAAGGGCACCACGAACTACGCGTACCTGCACCCGGACGACATGGTGGAGCTGGGTGTCGAGGACGACGGACTGGTCGAGATCGCATCACCCCACGCCAAGCTCATCGGGGTGGTCATGTCGGCACCCGACGTCAAGCGCGGTGTCGTCTCGATGGCGCACTCGTGGGGTGGGCTGTCCCTGACTGACGAGAAGGTGCGCGACATCGGTACGCCCACCAACCGGCTGATCGACGTCACCAACGGCTACGACCCGAAGACGGGCATGGCCGTCCAGAGCAGCATCCCCGTGTCGGTGCGGGCGGTGCAGGAGGACGCGCTGCTGCCGGCCTAGGCGGGCGCTCGAACCATGGTTCGGCGTGGTCGCACCATCAGGGCGCCGATGATGCCGAACGCGGCGATCAGCGCGCCGACGGCGTAGGTGCGGGCGAAGTCCTGCGGGCTGCGACCATCGCCGAGGACCACGAACATCACCTGGATGCCGGCGAGCATGCCGATGTTCATCATCGTTGCACCCATGCCGCTCGCGATGCCGAGGTCTTCCGGTTCGACCGCGCCGACGAGCGTCGTCGAGTAGCTGGGTGTCGCCAACCCCATGGCCACACCGGAGAGCACGAGGCCCAGGCCGAGCAGGACGAGGTTCTCGGCCCGAGCCGCCACTGCGAAGACCACCATGGACGCCACCATGAGCACGGTGCCGGTGATCATGAGGCGCCGCTCGCCGAACGACATGGCCAACCGCCCACCGATCGGTGAGCAGAGGCTGTAGGTCGCTGGTCGGAAGAGCAGGAGCATCGCGATGGCCGTGACTCCGAGCCCGAACACATCGGTGAGCAGGAGGGGGGAGATGAGGAAGCCACCCATGTAGGCGGCCTGGCTGATGGGCTGGGCGATGAGCGGCCCGGTGAAGTTCCGGCGGCGGAAGTACTTCAGCTTCAACATCGGGTACGACACGCGCCGCTCGACGACGATGAAGGCGGCGACGGCGAGCCCGGCCAGTGAGAAGAGCGCGAGGGTGACCGGGTTGGTGAACCCCGCCACTCGGGCCCGCTCCAGCGCGAGGAGGAACGACAGCGTGGCAACGGCGAGGCTGGCCGCACCGCCCCAGTCGATCGGCACGCGAGGTCCGCGAGCGGTCTCGCGGATCACGCGCCAGGCCGCCACGAAGCCGGCAATCGCGATGGGGGTGAGCACGGCAAACACCGCCCGCCACCCGAACGCCTCGATGAGCGGGCCCCCGATCACGAGGCCGAGCACAGGGGCGCCGGTCATGGCCATCTGGAACCAGCCCATCGCCTCCGGCCGCCGATGGACCGGATAGGCCGCCATGATCAGCGCCATCGAGTTCGGCAAGGTGGCCGAGATGCCGACGCCGACGACCATGCGGGCGGCGATGAACGCCCCCGCGGTGGGGGCGAGGCCGCACAGGGCGGTGCCCCCGGTCAGCACCACGGCGCCACTGAGGAAGACGCGGCGGTGGCCGTAGGTGTCCCCGAGCCGTCCCATGATGGGTGTCGAGACCGCCATGGCCAGGAACAGGCCGGTGACGCCCCAGCTGAGCACCGCCTCCGTCGAGCCGAGGTCATCGGCCATCGTCGGCAGCGAGGCCGACACGATGGTCATCGACGAGCTGAACACGATGATGGCCGCCAGGGTGGTGACGAGCAGTCGGCGGGGGTAGCCGGGGTCGTCGACGAAGGGCGGCGGGGTGGGCTCGCCGGGGACACCGGTCACGGTGTCGTGTCCCGATGTCACCCCCATGGGGGCAGCCTATGGCGATGGGTCAGACGGCGATCAAGGCGATCGGCACGGCGAAGAGCACCAGCACGAACGTGGCGAGGCGCACGGGGGACTTCAGGATGCGCCGGGCCACCGCCAGCAGGACGCGGCGCAGGAGCGGGTAGCAGAACGTGAGCAAGAAGAGCGACCAGGCCGTCACCGACAGGGTGACCGCCATGACAACCTGCACCGCTTCCTGGTTGCCGAGCAAGATGGCGGCCACCAGGGTGTCGGCCAGCGTCGTGATGTTGGCGCCCATGATGTAGGGGATCGTGTTGGCCCGGCGCAGGTAGCCCTTCGCCACCAAGGGCACCAGCACCGTGAGTGCCACCGAGACCGACAGCGTGAGCAGGCAGACGCCGCAGCCGAGCAGGAACATCGTCCACTTGCGCGTGTACCAGGCTTCCTCGTGGTGCTCGAGCTCGCCGGCGCCAACGGCAGGGAGCACCTTGTCGAACAGGGCGAAGCCGGCCAGGAGCACGACGAGCCCGACCGGGAAGAGTGCCCAGCCGGGCAGGACCTCCTGGAGCAGGTCCACCGACCAACCGAAGATCGTGTCGGTGACCGACGTCAGCCCGGGCGAGGTCCCGATGTCGAAGTTCTCGAACACGCCCCGGTCGAGCAGCACGTAGCCGACGATGGCGCCCGGCACGTAGACGACCATGGTGACGAGCAGCGCGAGGACACCAATGGAGATCGGCGCTCGCCGCCCCGCCGATCCGGTGTGGCGGAGCGCGTAGACGGTGCCGGCGACCAGGACGACGAAGGCCGCACCCAACCGCGAACCGGTGAGCATCGTGAACGACTGGAGCTGGTCGATCGCGCCGCCATCGAGCAGCGTGAGGGCGGACGCGGCGATCGGTGAGCCGGAGAGCACGATGCAGGCACCGAGCCAGCCGAGCCCGAGCGTGCTCCAGGCGTTGTCGGTGAAGATCGAGCCATCCAGTGCTGGCACGAGCGCCTGGGCTCCTGCCTTCATCAGCCCGAGTGCGGTGACGAACAGGAACAGGCCGGCGACCAGGTACAGCAGCCGCAGCGCCATGGGGATCCGGCCACCGGGGATCGGGACGACGGTGACGTCCTCCGAGGGCAGCTCGATGCCCTCGATGTGGACGATCGTCGTGTCCTGGTCGGGGGCCATGTGGCGAGTCAATCACACTTGTCCAGCAGAAGAATAGGGAAAGTGGCCCATTCGGTGGAACGGCGTCGAAGGATCCAGGATCGGGGTCCCGAGTGACGCATCGGCCCTGAAGATGGGCCGCGCGGCCCAGGTCCGCCCACCCCCCGCTGTTCTACGTTCACGATGTGCACCCGACCTCGTGGTTGCTAGATGCGTCGTCCGCTGACGACGTCGCCAGGGCCAACTTCCAGATCGTCCGGCGGGGTTTCGACCCGGTGGAGGTCCAGGGCTTCGCCCGGTCCGTCTCGGCCGAGATCATCCGCCTCCAGGCGCATGTGGACGAGCTGTCCAAGGCCCTTCGGGCGTCCGAGGCCAAGGCCTCGGAGCGCATCACCGAGGCGATGGCGGCCGGCTACCTGGGGGAGGAGACCTCCCGGATGCTCCATGCGGCGCGGGAGGCGGCGGACTCGCTGCAGCACCAGGCCCAGGAGCGAGCCGAGCGGCTCACGATGGAGACCGAGGACGAGGCGCTGCGGGTGGCGACCGAGGCGAAGGTGGCGTCGGAGACGTTGCGCCACGAGGCCGACCAGTACGCCAGGGCCCGCAAGGTGGAGGCAGATCAGTACGCCGCGGCCACCCGGCGCCAGGCCGACGAGTACGCGGCCCAGCGCGATGCGGCTGCCCGGGCGGACGCAGAGGCGTGCCGCCGCCAGGCGGTGGCCGAGGCGGAGCGGCTGATCCGGGAGGCGATGGACCACCGCAGCAACATGCTGCGCGAGCTGGCTCGCCGCCGCGATCTCGCCTGCGCCCAGGTGCAGGCCGTGCTCGACGGCCGGGACATGGTGGTGGACGCACTCGATCAGGTTCGCCTGGCTGCCGCCGAGATCATCGACGGCATCGAGGAGCTGTCAGCGAGCCCGTCCGACTTCGTGTCGCTCGACCCTGCCATCGAGGGTCCGGGCATCGATCGTGCGGCGGCCGTCAACGTGCGGCGGGCTCGTGTGGCCCACGCCGCCGAAGGGGTCGACGCCAGGACCCGCGAGCTCCCCGTCGGCGCGTCGGGTGAGGTCGTGATGGCCGGCACCGAGGCGACGGGCTGACAGCCCGGACCTCGCGCCGGTGGTGGGCTGCCAGCGGGTCAGGGCAGGGGGCCGCCGTAGACCTGGCGTGGCGTCTCGCCGGCATCGAACCGCTGCTGCACCACGGCCATAGAGGCGACGGCCTCGGGTGACGCGCTGAAGCTCTGGAAGATGCGCTGGTCGTTCATCACCGACTCCCCGATGCGGAGGAGATCGTCGCCTTCGGTGAGCATGCGCTTCATGCCGGCGACCGCGGCGGGTGATCGCGCAGCCAGGATGCCCGCCCACTCGAGGGACACGGCCAGCGCCTCACCGGTCGGTACGACGCGGTTGATGCCGCCCAGCTCGTAGACACGGCGGGCATCGAGGGGGTAGCCGAGCAGCACCATCTCGGCGGTGGCCGTCCGTCCGATCAGGTGGCGCAGACGAGACGTCCCACCGATGCCGGTGCCCACGCCGATGCCCACCTCCGGCTGCCCGAACAGCACCTGCTCCTCGGCGATGCGCAGGTCGCAGGCCCACCCGAGCTCGCACCCGCCGCCCGAGGTGTCCCCGGAGATGGCGGCGATCGAGACGACGTTCGTGCGGTTCAGCTCCTCCAGGCACCGGAACCACGAGCCGCCCTCGCCGGTGGTGGGCTGTCCGGTGAAGGCGTGGCCGAGGTCGGTGAGCCAGGCGTGCTCGTACCAGTGGCCGGCCACGCCCGACGCCAGCACGCTCACCCTGGCGCCGCCCTCGCGGGCTGCGACGAGGGCATCGGCGAGCTCGCCGATCGCCGCCCACGACCCGAAGTTCCCGATGGCAGGGTTGGTCATGGTGATGACGGCGATGCCGTCGCTCGGCTGCTCCAAGGTGACGTACTCGGCCACGGCTCCCCCTCATGCGGCTGCGCTGCTCGTGGGAACCTAACGGACGCCCCGCAGTGGTACCCGTATCGTCGTGGAGGTGGAGATCACCCTCGTCCGTCACGCCGAGCCGGAGTGGGTTCGAGACGGCCTCAGCGTCGACGACCCGCCCCTGACGGAGCTCGGCCGGCGCCAGGCCGAGCTCCTCGCCGACCGTCTCGGCCGAGAGGTCTTCGACGAGGTCTACGTGTCACCACTGCGGCGAGCCCGCGAGACAGCGGCGCCACTCCTTGCCCTGCTCGGGCGGGACGAGCAGGTCGCCGCATGGCTCGAGGAGATCCGCAACCCGATCTGGCAGGGCACCCCCGCCGACAAGGCGGAGGAGGCGTTCCGCGCCGAGCGGGCCCGACCCTCCCACGAGCGCTGGGACGGTCTGCCCGGAGGCGAGCCGGTGCGGGAGTTCGTGACCCGCGTCCGACAGGGCGCGGCCATCTTCCTGGCTGATCGGGGCATCGTGCCCACGACCGCCGAGCTTCCTGTCTGGCGGTGCGACGGCCCCGCCCGGCGGATCCTGTTCGTGGCCCATGCCGGCACGAACTCGGTCGTGATCGGGTACCTGCTCGGTCTCCAGGCCACCCCATGGGAGTGGGACCGCTTCGTGCTGGGCCACGCCTCGGCCAGCCGCCTCGAGGCGCTGCCCATCGGAGACGGTCACACGTTCAG
Source organism: uncultured Acidimicrobiales bacterium (assembly GCA_964616935.1). Lineage (GTDB taxonomy): Bacteria > Actinomycetota > Acidimicrobiia > Acidimicrobiales > Ilumatobacteraceae > CAZTVJ01. The sequence goes on from CAZTVJ010000328.1 coordinate 12,365, forward strand.
CCTCACACGGCTGTCCGATGCCGAGCACCTCCCGGTGGAGCTGCGCACCCGATGACGGGCGGAACGAGGTTGTCGGGCCGGTAGCGTCGGCGCGCCGTGGACCAGACGCCGTCGCTCCGAGACGTGCTCGGAGAGCGGAGCGCGGTCGCCCTGCTGGTCACCATCTTCCTGTCCACGATGGTTGCGGTGGCCCAGGCGACGGCGCTCGGCGTCCTCGTCTACGACATGACGGGTCGCGAGCTGGACCTCGGGCTCCTCGGGCTGGCGGAGTTCCTACCCGCCTTCGCGCTGGTGCTGGTCACCGGTTCGGTGGCGGATCGGTTCGATCGACGCCGGGTCGTGGCGGCCGGCCTTGCGGTGGAGGTGGCCTGCTCGCTCGGCCTGGCCTGGTACGCGGGCTCCCGGCCGACCTCGACCGTGCCCATCTTCGCCCTCGTGCTCGTCTTTGGCATCGGCCGCGCCTTCGTGGCGCCCGCAGCGCGAGCCCTTCCGGCCGACGTCGTCGGCCCGGCGGCGTTCCCCCGGCTCATCGCCCTCACGGCCGTCTCGTGGCAGGTGGGGCTGATCGTGGCGCCGGTCATGGCCGGCTTCCTCTTCGCCGGTTCACCCGCCTGGCCGTTCCTGGCCAGTGCCGTGCTCGCCGGCATCGCCATCGTGGCCATCGGCTTGGTGCGCCTGCTTCCCGGGCTCGGACGGGGGAGCCGGAGCGACGAGCGCCCGACGATGCATGCCGCCTTCGAGGGCCTCCGCTTCATACGACGGACGCCGATCCTCCTCGGGGCCATCTCCCTCGATCTCTTCGCTGTGCTGTTCGGCGGCGCGGTTGCCCTGCTCCCGGCGATCGCCGACGACCGGCTGGGTGTCGATGCCGTCGGGCTCGGCTGGCTGCGCGCGGCGGCGGGGATCGGGGCCGCGCTCATGGGCATCTACCTCGTAGCGCGCCCGCTTCGTCGTCACGTCGGTCGCACCCTCTTCATCGTGGTGGCCGTCTTCGGCTTCTTCACGGTGATCCTGGGCGTCACCAAGAGCTTCACCGTGGCCTTCATGGCGCTGCTCGTGCTGTCGGCCGCCGATGCGGTCAGCGTCTTCATCCGGTCGACGCTCGTCCCGCTCGTGACCCCCGACGACACTCGCGGCCGGGTCCTGGCCGTCGAGAACGTGTTCATCGGCGCATCGAACGAGCTCGGCGCAGCGGAGTCGGGCGTGGCCGGCCAGCTTCTCGGCGTCACCGGCGCCGTGGTGCTCGGTGGTCTGGCCACCATGGCCATCGCCGCGATCTGGGCGGTCCTGTTCCCGGTGCTGCGGCGGGTGGACCGGTTCACCGACCTCGTGGCGTCGTCACCCGAACCAGCACCCTGAGCTGTCAGCGCGACACGGCGCGCAGCGCGGCCTCCATGGGTCCGCGCCGCCACCGGCATCGCCACAGGACGGCGCAGGCGGCGAAGGCCACGAACACCGCCGCGACGAGCCCGACCTCATGCGTGAGTGGCGGTCGTGCACGAGCCAGCCAGTCCCACACGAGGTACCGACCGAGCAGGAGGTGAGCGACGTAGACGGTCAGCGCGAGCTGGCCGAGGCGGATCAGCGGCGTCCACCCGGGACCGTCAAACAGGTTGGTGGCCAGCAGGCAGGCGGCGATGACCGCGACGGCTGTAGCCGACGCCAGCACGTACCACGCGGTGCGGTTGCTGTGGGCGACCCCGTCGAAGAAGCCGCTGAGGCCGCCGGCGCCGCGTCGGTCGGCGATGCCCCCGAGCTGCACCGCGATCAGCGCCAGCAACGGCTGGAGGGCCATGACGAGGACGCCGCCGGCGAAGAGCCGGCCCTGCACGGCACGGTCGCCGAGCTGCTGGCGGCTCAGCCACAGGCCCACCAGTGCGAAGCCCACCCAGCCGACGAGCGGGTACCCGCCCGTCCAGAGGAGGTTGCGAGCCAGCTCGCCGACGTCGAGGAGGTCGCCGTACGACGACGGCTGGGGTGAGCCGCGCAGGGCGTGGTCGTCGAGGACCGCCGCCACCGCGGCGGGCACGAGGAAGGCCACGCCGGCCAGCGGGAGCATCCAGCGCGTCGGGACGCGTCGCAGCAGGGGGATGAGGGCGAGGAGGAGCCCGTAGTGGGGCAGGACGAGGTAGACGAGGCCCACCTGGGGCCAGAGGAGCAGGCCGAGGGCGAACAGCGCGAGGCCACGGCGCACGAGGACGATGTCGCGGGTGCCGCGAGCTACCAGCAGCCCGCTGCCGACACCGAGCAGCACGCAGAACAACGGCGCGGCGCGGCCGTCGGCCGCGCCGTCGAGCGCGGCGAGCCAGCCCGGGTCACCCGGCTGGCGCGACCAGGCGAAGTGGGCCAGGAGCATGCCCGCGAACGCCAGCGCGCGGGCGACGTCGAGGCCGGCAAGCCGGCCGCCTGTGCCCGGCCGGGAGATCGGTACCGGCTCGAGGGTGCTGGGCACCGTCGCCATGGGCCCCGTCCTACCACGGTCGGGCGCAGCCTCGGGCGCGGGCGGCTCAGCGGTTCGGCGGGCGTGGCCGGCGTTACGCTCCGCCGATGAGTCGGGTGGATCCGCTGCGCGTCGGCGCCGTTGTCGGCTGGACGTCCGACGCCGACCTCGCCGAACGCCTCCACGACCTCGAGCACCGCGGCGTGGTCGAGATGGTGGTGCTCTCGGCCGACGATGCCCGCCGCCACCGCCTGCGAGCAACGACGGACCGAGGTACGACCGTCGAGATCGCGCTCGATCGGGACACCTCGCTCGGCGACGGTGCGGTCCTGGAGATCGACCAGGACAGGGCCATCGTCGTGCGCCTGGTCGAACCGCGCTGGCTCCGCGTCCGCCCGGTCGACCTCGGCGCCGCGCTCGCCGTGGGCCACCTTGCCGGGCACCTGCACTGGCGGGTCCGCTTCGAGCCCGGCGTCGTGCTGGTGGCCGTCGAGGGACCCGAGGCCGACTACCGAGCCCGCCTCGCCGAGCTGGTCGAGCGCGGCCACGTGCGCGTCGAGGGATGACGGCATGGATGCGGGCGAGCTGCTCGCGGCCTTGCAGCTGGGTGACAGCGCCTTCCCGTCGGGCTCGTTCGTGGCCTCCTGGGGTTTGGAGGCACTCGTCGCCACCGGTGCCGTGGCTGGCGCGCCCGACCTGAGGGCGATGGTCGAGGGCCAGCTGCGGTACCGCTGGGCCACGTGTGACCGTGCTGCGCTCGTGCGGGCCTACCGGGCCGCACCCGACCTGGTCGAGCTCGTGGCCATCGACGCGGAGGTCGACGCGGTCACGGTCGCTCCCGTCGCGCGGGCCGCCTCGACTCGGATCGGCGGGTCGCTGCTGGCCGTGGATGCGGCCGTCGGTGGTCAGGCGTCCGCGTCGTTGCTCGAGCTGGTGCGCGCGGGCGCGACGCATGGGCATCAGCCAGTGGTGCAAGGGCTGCTGGGGTGGTCGAGGGGCCTGACGGAAGCGACGACGGTGATCGTGTCGGGCTTCCAGCTCGCCAGCGGGCTGATCGGCGCCGGTGTACGCCTCGGCGTGATCGGCCACCTCGACGCGCAGCGGACGCTCGACGGCCTACGGCCGGTCATCGCCGAGCTTGCTCTCGACGACCTCGCGGTCCACCTCACGAGCTCGGCCATCGGGGCTGATCTGGCCATGCTCCGCCACGAAGCGCTTCCCAACCGTCTCTTCGCCTGCTAGGGCAGGGGCGATGCTCAACCTCACGCCGACAGAGCTGGAACGCCTCACCATCTTCCAAGCCGCCGAGCTGGCGCGTCGACGGCGGACCCGGGGCCGGCGGTTGAACCAGGCCGAGGCGGAGGCGCTTCTGCTGGATGAGGCGCTGGAGCTGGCACGCGATGGCGTCGATCTCGCAGAGCTGCGCGACACCGTGTCGTCGTTGCTCACCACCGATGATGTGCTCGCTGGTGTCGCAACGCTGGTGCCGATGCTCGTCGTGGAGGGGCAGTTCCCGGAGGGCACGAAGCTCATCACGGTGTTCGACCCGATCCGCCCGGGGATCCAGCCCGTCGCGCCGGACCCGTATGGGTCGCCCGGTTCGATCGAGGTAGCTGACGGTGACATCGAGTTGAACGCGGGCCGCCCCGTCGTCGTGGTGGAGGTGCTGAACACGGGCGACCGGGTCGTGCAGGTGGCGAGCCACTACCACTTCTTCGAGGTGAACAAGGCGCTCGACTTCGACCGCCGGGCGGCCTTGGGCTTCCGGCTCGATCTGCCGGCCGGCACCTCCGTGCGGTTCGAGCCGGGCGAGCGGCTGCGGGTGGCACTCGTGCCCTTCGGGGGGGCCCGCCGCTGGCAGGGGCTGAACCGCCTGGCCGAGGACGCCTCCACCGACGAAGCGCTGGCGCGAGCGCGCGCTGGCGGGTTCCGGGGCGCCTGATGGCCTATGTCTCGAGGCGGCGCTACGCCGAGCTGCACGGCCCCACCACCGGCGACATCGTTCGGCTGGGGGATTCGTCACTCCTGGCCGAGATCGAGCACGACCACGCCGTCTACGGCGAGGAGCTGAGCGCCAAGGTCGGCGGCAACGTCCGTGACGGGCTGGGCGTCCAGGCGGCGGCCGCATGGTCCACCGGAGCGCCCGAGCTCGTAGTGATCAACGCCACCATCATCGATCCGGTGCTGGGCATCGTGAAGGGCGACATCGGGGTGCGGCATGGGCGCATCGTCGCGGTCGGCAAGGCCGGCAACCCGGACCTTCAGGACGGCGTCCACCCCGACCTGGTGGTCGGTCCCCACACGACCATCGTCAGCGCCGAGCGGATGGTGGTGACCCCCGGGGCGGTCGAGGCCCATGCCCACCTGCTGTCACCCCAGCAGGTCGACCACGCACTGGCCGGAGGTGTCACGACCATGGTCGCCATGGACTGGGGGCCGTTCCTCGACATCGCGGTATCGGGACCGACGGCCGTGGCCACGATGGTGCGGGCGTTCGACCACCTGCCGCTGAACGTCGGGTTCCTGGCTCGCGGCAGCGCGTCGGATGCGTCCTCCATCGAGGAGGGCGTGGCCTTCGGGTGCCTCGGCGTGAAGGTGCACGAGGACCTCGGAGCGATGCCCGCCTCCGTCGATGCCGCGCTCACCGCCGCCGAGCGCCACGACTTCGCTGTCTGCCTGCACTCCGACAGCTTGAACGAGAGCGGCTTCTACGAAGACACCGTGGCCGCCATCGCGGGTCGCTCGATCCACATGTTCCACACCGAGGGTGCCGGCGGGGGGCACGTGCCCGACATCATCCGGGTCAACGGGCTGGCCCACGTCATCCCGTCGTCGACGAACCCGACGAACCCCTACACGCGCCTGGCGGTGGAGGAGTCGATGCCGATGTCCATGCTGGTGCACGGCCTCTCGCCGTTGCTCCCCGAGGACGTGGCCTTCGCCGAGTCCCGCGGCCGGGCCCGCACGATGATGGCCGAGGACCTGCTGCACGACCTGGGTGCCATCTCGATCTTCGCCGCGGACACCCAGGGCATGGGCCGGGCCGCCGAGAACGTTGCCCGCTGCTTCCAGCTCGCGAGCGTGATGAAGGATCGTGTCGGTCGCCTGGCGGAGGAGATGTCGGTGCGTGCGGACAACGAGCGCATCGCTCGCTACATCGCCAAGCTCACCCTCAACCCGGCCCGGGCCTTCGGGCTCGACGAGCACGTCGGCTCCATCGAGCCCGGCAAGCTGGCCGACCTCGTGCTGTGGCCGCGCGAGACGTTCGCGGTGCGACCAGCGCTCGTGCTCAAGGGGGGCGTCCCGGTGTGGGGAGCCATGGGCGACGCGAGCGGCAGCTGCGTCGAGGCCGAGCCGGTCCTCGGCCGACGGTCCTGGGGCCACCAGGGCCCGTCGGCCGCTCCGCTCGGCCTTCAGTTCGTGAGCCGCCTCGCGCTCGAGCATGGCTTCGTCACCTCGCTCGGGACGTCCAAACCGATCGTCGCCATCCGATCGGTTCGCGGCCTCGCCAAGGCCGACATGCATCGCAACGACGCGCTGCCGGACATCACCGTCGATCCCCGCACCTTCGAGGTGCGCGCCGATGGTCGGCTCCTGGAGTGCGAGCCGGCCACGTCGGTGCCGCTCGGCCCGCGCTACCTGCTCCGATGACGCGGTCTGCGGCCAGGGTGGGCATCGGGGGCCCGGTCGGCTCGGGGAAGACGGCGCTGGTGGAAGCCCTGCTACCGCGTTTGGCGGCCGAAGGTCTGAGCGTGGCCGTCGTGGCCAACGACCTCGTCACCCCCGAGGATGCGGAGCGGCTGCGCAAGGGGGGTCTCATCGACCCGGACCGAGTCCTCGCGGTGCAAGCAGGCGCGTGTCCGCACACCGTGATCCGCGAGGATCCCACGCCCAACTTGGAGGCCGTCGCCCGCCTGGAGCGTGCCTTCCCCGGCCTCGATGTCGTGCTCATCGAGAGTGGCGGCGACAACCTGGCATCGACGTTCTCGCTCGACCTCGTCGACCACTGGCTCTTCGTCATCGACGTGGCCGGCGGTGGCGACATCCCCCGCAAGCGTGGGCCGGGTGTGGTGCGCTGCGACCTGCTCGTCGTGAACAAGACCGATCTCGCACCCCATGTCGGTGTCGATCTCGCGCTGCTGCTGCGCGAAGCCCGCGAGGTGCGGGGCGGTCGCCCGGTCGTGGCCACCGACCTGCGGACGGGCGTCGGCGTGACGGACGTGCTCGACCACCTGCGGCGCGAAGTGCTGTTCGGTGACTGAGCCGGTGGCGAGCTCACTGCGGTTCGAACGGGGCCGCGACGGCCGCACGTTCGTCGCCGCGCAGCGGGTGCTGGCACCGCTGGCCTTCACCAGGGCCTTCCACGTCGACGATGCGCCCGGCGGACTGTGCACGGCGATCCTCTCCTCGACGAACGGGGCCCTGATCCCGGGCGACGACCTCCGGCTGTCGATCGAGGCCGGGCCGGGTGCCCAGGTGCACCTCACCACGGCGGGCGCCACGGCCGTGCACGGTGGGGCCGAGGTGCGCCAGCGCACGTCGATAGCGGCTGGCCCGGCCAGCTTCGTCGAGGTGTGGCCGGCGCCCTTGCTGCTGTTCCCGGACGCACGGCTCCGGACCGAGCTGCGTGTGGATCTGGAGCCGGCGGCCGTGGTGGTGGTGTGCGAGGCCGTCACCCTCGCTCACCCACCTCAGTCCTTCGCGCGGCTCGCCAGCGTCGTGGAGGTTCGCCGGGCCGCTGGGCTGGTGTGCTGTGACCGGGTCGAGCTGGCCGGGCGCTCGCCTGCGGTCGACGCACCGGGCGTGCTCGGCGGACGCAGCCGCCACGCCGCGGTCTGGGTCCTCGGGGACGTGCGGGTGCACACACTGGCGGTCGAGCTCCGGGAGCAGCTCACCGGCTGCGAGGCTGTGGACGCGGGCGTCGGCGCGCTCCCCGGCGACGCCGGTGTCGTAGTGCGCCTGGCAGCCGAGGGTGCCGGCGACCTGGGCGACGCCCTGCATGCCATCTGGGCGCTCGCACGGCTGGCGGTGTTCGGACGGCTGCCTGCCCCCCGACGCACCGGTTCCCTGCTCCGACCCGCCGGCTGAGCCCGCCCGTCAGCCCGCGCCGAGGGAAGCGCCAGCAACGCGGCGCACGCGGCGCACGCGGCGCGGACGACGAACCCGCCAATCAGCGCGGTTCGTGCTGGGTGATGCAGTGGATGCCGCCGCCCTTGCGAAAGATGTTGAGCGCCGGCACGCTCACGAGGCGCCGCCCGGGGAGCAGGCGAGCGAAGGTGGCCATGGCGGCGGCATCGGCATCGGGGTCGTCGAACGCGCAGAGCACGGCGCCGCCGTTCACGAACGAGAAGTTGATGTAGCTGCAGTCGAGCGGCACGCCGTCCTCCCAGCGGTTGGTGGGCGCATCGATCTCGACCAGCTCGAGCGTCCGCCCGCGGGCGTCGGTCGCGGCTCGAAGCCGCGCGAGGTTCTCGTGCATGACGTCCGAGTCGGGATGGGCATGGTCGGGTTGGCGGTGGACGACCATGACCCCAGGAGCGACGAAGGCGGCGAGGATGTCGACGTGGCCGTTGGTGCCGTAGCCCTGCATGTCTGCGGTCAGACCACGGGCCAGCCAGATCACCGTCGTCACCCCGAGCATGGCGCGCAGCTCGTCCTCGACCTCGGCCTTGGTCCAACCCGGGTTGCGGCGGTCGTGCAGCTGCACGGTCTCGGTGACGACGACGGTGCCCTCGCCGTCGACGCAGATGCCGCCACCCTCGTTCACCAACCGGGACGTGAACAGCTGGGCTCCGGCCTTCTCGGCCACGACGCCGCCGGCGACGGCGTCGAGCCGCCACTCGGTCCAAGGCTTCTCACCCCACCCGTTGAAGGTCCAGTGCACGGCCCCCAGCCGCCGGTCGTCGTCGAGCAGGAAGGTGGGACCGTTGTCGCGGAACCACGCGTCGTCGAGCTCCATCGGCACCTGCACGATCCGGGGATCGAGGAGGTCCGCCGCCTCCGAGGTGCAGGCGGGAGGCACGAGCATCATCACCGGTTCGTAGTCCACGACGGCGTTGGCCACGGTTGCCCAGGTG
>CAZTVJ010000329.1:0-3803 GCA_964616935.1 uncultured Acidimicrobiales bacterium
CCGAACTCGACCTCCTCGGCGATGGTGCGGACCTGTCGCACGTTGCGGCCACTGGTGATCACGAAGTAGTCGGTGATGGCCAGCACGGCGGCCACGTCGAGCACGAGGGTCTCGCGGCCCTGCTTGTCGTCGGCGACACGAGCGGCGATCAGCGCCCAGCCGTGGCCGGGATCTTTGGTGTGGCTGGTGGTCCCAGAAGTTGGTGAGCTGGTCAACCCTTGCCCTTCTTGATCGTCGTCGTGGTCGTGGGAACGGTGGTCGTTGACGTCGTTGGTGCAGGAGCCACCTTCGCATCCTCCGCGGCGAGGTAGCCCGGGAAATCCCGGCCGAGGATGACCGTGGCATCGATGCCGTCGATGCGCTCCTCGCTGGCGGTCGGTGCCGTGGCGCCGAGGACGGGTGCGAATGCGCCGGCCTGCACCTCGCCGGCCGGCGAGTGCCAGATGACCACGGTGCGATCGGGCACGGGTCCGGACGTCTCGGTGACGAGCACCACGTTGGCCTGCACCGCGGCGAGGCGTCCGACCGCGCGGTAGGCGTAGGTCGGGTCGCCGAGCGGGTTGATGACACGGAACGAGATGTTCCCGTTCGAAGGCGACACTGCGCCGGGCATGACCGAGGCCACGAGCAGGCGCAGGTAGGCCACATCGGCCTGCAGCAGCTCGGCGGCGCCCGGGTCAGCCGGGTCGAACGCGGGCTGGACGCGGAGCACCTCCACGCCGACGGGACCGGCCGAGACGGCCCGCAGGAACCCGGCCAGGTCGCTGGGCGCGCTGCCCGCTCCACCTGACGCCACCGACGTTCCGCCCGCCGTCGACGTGACCGTCGACGTGACCGTGGCCGAGCCACCCGGGCCCGCGAGCATCGCCCGCCAGAGCGCTTCCGCCCTCGGGACGCGGGCCAGCTCGCTCTCTCCGTCCACCCGTGCCAGGAGCAGGCGCGCCGCGTCGCGAGCCGACAACGTGACGTCGCCAGCCGGGAAGAGCTCGGTGGTCGTGCCTTCGTCGTCGCTGTCGAGGACCGGGGTGTCCAGGGTGACGGAGACCGGGGTGTACGGCTCGAGGAGGGCGGCAAGCCCGTCGGCGTCCACCTCCTGCGCGGCCGTCGTGCTGACACCGAGGACGCTTCCGACCGCCCGCGCCTGCCCGTCGAGCCCCTCCAGCTCGTACGCGGCGTCGAGGCGCTTCGGCTTGGCCAACCCGTCCAGGTACGCCGCGGTGGACAGCGGCATGATCACGACGGTGCCGCCGGAACCGCTCGCCGCGACGGACATGACCGTGATGCTGGCCGGCCGCCCCGCTCGGTCGAGGCCGACCAGGACGGACGCCGGCGTCGACGGCAGCTGCCCGACCGGCACCGTCGGCTCGACGGCGCGGCCCTCGCGGCTGTTGGCGATCGTCCTGGCCGCCAACAAGCCGAGCAGCGGCAGGGCGATGGCCACACCGATGGCCATCGCCGCCATGAGGGTCGTTCGCCACGGTCGGGTGCGAATGCGGTGCAGCTTGCGCCGCCGCTTGGGCGCCGAGCTGATTTCGTCAGCCTCGTCCTCAGCCTCGTCCTCGGACTCGACCACGGCTTCCACGACGGGCGTCACCGGCGCGGGCTCGAGACGGAGCTCGTGCGTGCCGTCGGGGACGGTGATCGGCGGGGGCGGGGGGCCCTCGGCGACGATCTCGGTCACTCAGGCCGCCAGTCCGTAGAGCCGCCGCTCGCGGATCCCGCGGATGACGCCGGGCGTGAGCAGGAACTCGAGCGGGCGGCCATCGGAGGCTCGGGCGCGCAGGTCGCTGCTCGACACCTCGAGCCGGGGTACCTCGACGTGCACCCAGGTGAACCCACCGGGCAGCTCAGCTCGGGTGCCGGGCCGGTCGACGACGACCAGGGTCGAGCCGGCGGCCACCGCCTCGTAGCGCTCCCACGAGAGGAAACCAGCCGCTGCGTCCTCGCCGAGGATGGTGAACAGCTCGGCGCCCGGGTGCCGCAGGCGCAGCTCGGCCAGCGTGTCCGCGGTGTAGGAGCGCCCTCCGAGGTCCAGCTCGACCGCGCTCGCCTCCAGACCGTCGACGCCCCGCACGGCCTCCTCCACCAGCCACAACCGATCGGCGGCCGGCGTGATGGCCCGGCTCCCCTCCTTCTGCCACGGTACGTGGGCGACCACGAGGAGCACGCGGTCGAGCCGCAGGCGGTGGCGGACGTTGACCGCCGTGACGAGATGGCCCACGTGCGGAGGGTCGAACGTGCCGCCGAACACTCCCAATCGTTCGGGCACGAGCCGGGAGTCTACGTTCCGCCTGCTCACAGCCGGGGGGCGGGGCGGTCGAAGCGCCCCGAGCACCGCTGCCCGCCCCAACCTCCGGAACCGGACGGGAGAGCCAAGCGCCCGTCGGCAACGAACAGGGAACCAGGAGCGCCGACGCGGTCGTTCCCATGGTTGACGGTGGACGCTGTCAACGGATCGGAGAGGGAATCGGCACCATGGCCACTACCATCGACCAGAGGGCGGAGCGCACCGATGGGGCCACCCTGGCCGTCGATGTGGCATCCGGCACAGCGCGCACCGGGAATGCTGCGCGCGACCGAGTGGTTGCAGCGTTCGTAATGAGCGACTCCATTGGTCTGTACCTCAACGAGATCGGCAAGGTCCCTCTCCTCACCGCCGACGAGGAGAAGGTTCTGTCGCGCACCATCGAAGCCGGGCGTGACGCCCGCAAGCAGCTCGACGCCGGCAAGCGGAGCCGGGCGCTGCGCGAGACCGTCGCCACGGCCGCCCGAGCCAAGGATCGGTTCATCCGAGCCAACCTCCGCCTGGTCGTCAGCATCGCCCGCCGCTACCCCCTGCCCCAGGGCATGGACCTCCTCGACCTGATCCAGGAGGGCAATCTGGGGCTGGAGCACGCGGTCGACAAGTTCGACTGGCGGCGGGGGTTCAAGTTCTCCACCTACGCCACCTTCTGGATCCGCCAGGCCATCGGCCGGGCGCTCGATCAGAAGGCCAGCTTGGTGCGCCTGCCCGGTGACCGCTCGGCCAGCCTTCGGGCGGCGCTGCGGCAGTCGGCCGGCGACGGGGAGGAGCTCGATGCCGAGAACGCCCGGCTCCACCGCCTGGCCACACCGGTGTCGCTCGACCGCACCGTCGGCGACGACGGCGACACGACGATGGTCGACCTCATGCCGAGCGACCTGCCCACGCCCGAGATGGCCGTGATGAGCCAGGTCGACGACGAGCTGCTCGACGAGCTGCTCGGCACGCTCGACAAGCGCGCCCGCTATGCCGTGAAGGCCCGCTTCGGGCTCATCGACGGCGAGCGCAAGAGCTTCCGGGAGGTGGGTGAAGAGCTCGGCGTCACGGCCGAGGCTGCTCGCCGCCTGGTCAACCGAGCCGTCGCCGGTCTCCGCGACGACGCGGTCAAGATCCTGGCTGCTTGAGCGGGTCCCCCCACTCGCTCGCAGCCGGAGCAGCCGAACCGGTCCCCCACCGGGCGGCTGCGAGAAAGATGGCCCCGGCAGTCCCCCCGCTGCCGGGGCCCTTTCGCGCCCGGGTGCACTGGCGTTGCGCGTCGGCCCCCGACCCGGCACGCTGGTAGGGCCATGGCGCACTGGACACCGCTCACGTGGCGCGACCTCCCGGCCGCGCAGCAGCCTCACTGGCCCGACGAGGCCGCCCTCGAGCGCGCCATCAAGCAGATCGCGGGCTACCCACCCCTCGTGTTCGCCGGCGAAGCGCGCGCGCTGACCAGCTCGCTCGGGCGGGTAGCCGCCGGCAACGCCTTCCTCCTCCAGGCGGGCGACTGCGCCGAGAGCTT
>CAZTVJ010000330.1:0-6254 GCA_964616935.1 uncultured Acidimicrobiales bacterium
AGACGGAGATCAACCGTCAAACCGGCCAGACGCTGACCACCGAACAGGGCAACGTGCGCGGCGTGCTGGAGGGACTGTTCACGCAGTTCGGCGGGTTCGTCGAGATCAAGGCCAACGGCGACGCGGCCCTGATCCAGAGCACCGGCCTGGATATCCGCGCCGCGTCCACCCCCATCGGAGCATTGGGCCAAGTGCTGAATCTCTCCGTCACCGTGGGGGACGCCGACGGTGACCGACGGGCCGGTCACGAAGCCACCGACGGCGACGCCGCGCCGCACGGTGAGGCCCGGCGTACTCACCGCCAGCCTGCCCACGGCCGTCTCGAGCATCGGGCGTCGACCGCAGAGCGCCGTGAACTGCTCGTCGCCGGGTCGGACTCCCCCGGTGAGCTCTGCCGGCAGCACCGCGGTCGGCGGGTGTCGGATCGCACCCAAGCCATCCATCTCGGCGGCGAGCTCCGGGAGATGCTGGTCGATCTCACGCCGGAAGCGCGGCTGGAGGTAGTGCAGCATCCGGAACTGGCCGACGCCGCGCCGCTCCCAGTGGCTCCACGCCTCCTCGACGTCATCGGGCGGGCCCATCGAATCACGCTCGAGGACCGTCACGGCGTGTCCGTCGTTCGCCAGCAGCATCGCGCTGATCAGGCCGCACATCCCGCCGCCGAGCACGATGAGTTTCGGCATCTCGATAGTCTCCGTCGCGCCGTGTTCGCGCCGCAAGGGAGGACTCGATGGACCCCGCTGAAGCCGTCAGCACCTACGGCGCTTCCTGGAACGAGCCCGACGCCCAGCGCCGGGCCGAGCTGCTCGAGCAGGCCTGGGCGCCCGATGGCCGCTACCAGGACCCGATGCTCGAGGCCGATGGCCACGCCTCGCTGAGCGACATGGTCGCCGGCGTGCACGCCCAGTTCCCCGGCCAGCGCTTCGAGCGGCTGAGCGGCATCGACGCCCACCACGACCTCCTGCGCTTCGCCTGGCAGCTCGCCGCGCCCGGCGGCGACGTGACCGTGGCCGGCATCGATGTCGCCGAGGTCGGCGACGACGGCAAGCTGAGGCACATCACGGGGTTCTTCGGTGAGCTGCCTGGGCTCGACGCCGCGTGAACCTGCCGCCCGACGCAGTGGGTACCTCGACGATCGGGACGACGACGAACCTGCGCGGTGCCATCCGTGACGGCACCATCACGACCGCCTCGTGGCCGAGACCACCCAGACCCAGGCAGTGCTGCGACGAGAGCCTGACGCTGCCGATCCTGGCGCCGTCTCGGTCGCTACCGTCATCGCGGTGCGACAGCTCGGCGACCGGCCCGCTCGTGGGCAGCGCTGGGGTCGGGCGGCCGGCCTGGCGGCGATGGCGGTGCTGTCGGCCTGTGCAGGCTCGTCGTCGGCCGACGGCCCGGACGGCACAGGCTCGCCCGCAACAACGTCGTCCGAGGTGCCGACGACGGGCGCGACAGCAACCGTCCCCGGGGCGACTACCGCCACGCCGACGACAGTGCCGGTCACCCCGCTGCCGCCCACGAGCGGGCCGGTCGCCGACGCCAACGAGCGCATCGAGCTCGGTCGTTCGGTTGAGGGTCGGCCGATCATGGCGGTCCGCCGAGGCACGCCCGGAGGCAAGGTTGTCCTTGTCATCGGCGTCATCCACGGCGACGAGGACGCGGGTGTCGCCATCGTCGACCGTCTCGCGACGCAGCCCGTCCCGCCGGGCATCGACCTCTGGCTGGTCGAGTCGATCAACCCGGACGGCCAGGCCAAGGGCATCCGCCACAACGCGCACCAGGTGGACCTGAACCGCAACTTCCCCTTCCGGTGGGCGCCGCTGGGGCAGCCGGGCGACTGGCAGTACGGCGGGCCCAGCGCAGGCAGCGAACCCGAGACGCAGGCGACGGTGGCCCTCATCGAGCGCATCCAGCCGGACCTCGCGCTCTGGTACCACCAGGACCTGTTCCGCATCGCGCCGAGCACCGGGCGGGAGGGCCGCATCCGTCGCGAGTACGCGCAGCTCACGGGCTTGCCCGTGCTGGCGGTCACCGGCGGCACCTACACGGGAGTTGCCGCAACCTGGCAACGGAACGCGGTGCCCGACGGCGTGGCGTTCATCGTCGAGCTCGGACCCACCTTGAGCGCCACCGAGGCCGACACCCACGCCGCGGCCGTGCTCACCATCGCTCGGTCGTAGGGTCTTGGCGGCGCAGGGGCCTCGATGCTAGGCAGCGGCGACCGACGAAGGGGGAGCGCCATGTCGTGGGACTTCGAGACCGACCCTGAGTTCCAGGAGGAGCTGGACTGGGTGGATGACTTCGTCCGCACCGAGCTGGAGCCGCTCGACTTCGTCGTGCCCCATCCGTACGACCTGCACGACCCCGTCCGCCACGAGCTGATCCCGCCCCTCCAGCAGCGGGTGAAGGACCGCGGCCTGTGGGCCACGCACCTCGGTCCGGACCTCGGCGGCCCGGGCTACGGCCAGGTCCGCTTGGCCCTGCTCAACGAGATCCTCGGGCGCGCCCGCTGCGGGCCCATCACGTTCGGCTGCCAGGCACCCGACTCGGGCAACGCTGAGATCCTGGCCCACTACGGCACGGCCGAGCACAAGCGCCAGTACCTGCAGCCCCTGCTCGACAACCAGATCGTCTCGTGCTTCTCCATGACCGAGCCCCAGGGCGGAGCCGATCCGAAGGTGTTCACGACTCGAGCCCAGCTCGACGGCGACCAGTGGGTGCTGAATGGTGAGAAGTGGTTCTCGTCGAACGCCCGATACGCCAGCTTCCTCATCGTCATGGCCATCAGCGAACCCGACAACCCGCCGTACCAGCAGCACTCCATGTTCATCGTCCCGACCGATACCCCGGGTGTCGAGATCGTGCGCAACGTCGGTCTCGGCTACGAGCCGGAGGACGAGGGCGCGCACGCCTACATTCGCTACACCGATGTGCGCATCCCGAAGGAGAACCTGCTCGGCGACCGGGGCGGCGGCTTCGTGGTGGCCCAGACCCGATTGGGCGGAGGCCGGATCCACCACGCCATGCGCACCGTCGGCATGGTGCAGCGCGTCTTCGACATGCTCTGCGAGCGGGTCATCTCACGCACGACCCAGGGCGAGCTGCTGGCCCGCAAGCAGATGGTGCAGCAGATGGTGGCCGACTCGTGGATCGAGCTGGAGCAGTTCCGCCTGCTCGTCATGCGCACGGCGTGGCGCATCGACAAGTACAAGGACTACAAGCGGGTGCGGGCGGACATCTCGGCGGTGAAGGCGGCGATGCCGAGGGTGTACCACGACGTCGTGGCACGGGCCCTACAGCTGCATGGCTCGCTCGGCGCGTCCAACGAGATGCCGTTCACCGACCTGCTGGTGGAGTCGTTCCACATGGGGCTGGCCGATGGACCGACCGAGGTCCACAAGGTCACGCTGGCCCGCCAGGTCCTGTCCGAGTACCAGCCGAGTGAGGATCTGTTCCCCAGCTACCACCTGCCTCGTCGGCGAGATGCCGCCCGCGAGCGGTTCGCCGATGTGCTGGCGCGCCACGACCGCCTCTGACGCCTCGCCCTCGGGCCGGAAGTTCGGTGTCTCGATGCAGAGAACCGCATCCTCAGGCCGGACTTCGGCGGCCAGAACGGGTCGTCGAGGTTCAGGGGGTCAAGCGGGCCGCTGCTCGTCGACCCATCGTTCGAGGATCGGGCCACTCTCGAAGCTGGTGATCAGGGCGTAGCGAGGCTCGGTGCCCAGGTGCACCACGACGTGCCACAGGCGCTGCGTGTCGACGACGAAGCGCGAACCGCGGTGCAGCGGCACCCGCACCTCGGTGGCCGGATCGGGGAGGCCGTCGGCACCGGAGTCCATGAGCAGCATGTAGCTGTCCGGGTTGTCGGTGAGCTCGAGCCAGGTGCGCACCACCCAGCCCTCGTGCTCAGGGTTGAAGCGGTTGTTGTCGTCGCGGTGGACGCTGCGCAGCGCCTCATCGCGGTCCTGGGGCGCGAGCTTGATGGTGCGGACCCGGCCGAAGTTGGCGCCTACCCCGGCCACGTACTCCCTCAGGGTGGGGCAGATCGCGGCGTTGGACGTGAACTTCGCGTCCTTGTCGGGGTGCTCGTCGCCGTTGCTCCAGAACCCACGGCAGTCGAGCTCGCCGTCGGCGGTGGCGATGGGGGCGAAGTTCGTATCGCCCCCGCTCTTCCAGTCCATGTACTCGAGCGACTGGTACTCCGCGGCCTGGACATCGACGGGGAGGTCGCGGAGCACGACGACGCCCGTCTCCTGCAGCGCGTCGAGCCGGGGGTGGGGTGTGTCGAGGGGGATCGAGACCGACCAGTGGTCGGTGTTGGGCCAGAACGAAGCCATGCGCCGAGTCTACGGAAGGCTCACCTCGGCAGTCCGTGCACGCACCTCACGCCGGGCGGGCGGTCACCGTGTCCGTGTCGATGCCGCTGCGCAGGAGCGTGCCCGGCCGGGCGTCGGTGAAGCGCTTGCCCTCTACCACTCGCTGACCGTTCACCAGCACGTGCTCGATGCCGTCGGCCTCGGCGTAGAGCCGGGGATAGCCGGCGGGGAGGTCGAACTTGAGGTGCACCGGCCCCGTGCCGACCGTGGCGGGGTCGATCACCACGACGTCCGCGTGCCAGCCCTCGACCAGCCGGCCTCGCTCCTTGAGCCCATAGAGCCGAGCCGGGGCGTCGCTCAGGTAGTGGACCGCCTCCTCGATCGGCAGCAGGCCGCGCTGGCGCACGGCGTTGCCGAGCATGAGCGTGGTGGCGGCGAAGCTGTCGATCATGTCCATGTGGGCGCCGGCGTCGGACGCGCCCGGTAGGGCCCGGGGGTCGCGCCAGACCTCGACCCGCCGCTGCCAGCTGGCGTCGTCCTGGCCGCGGTCGGCGTTGGTGAACGACGTCTTCAGCTCGTCGGCCACCACGATGTCGGCCAGGGTGTCCCAGGGCGTCCTGCCCAGCTCGGTGGCGATCTCGCCGATGGCCCGGCCGGTGAAGCGCTTGTACTCGTCGGTGAACGTCTCCACGAGCAGGTAGGCGCCCCAGTTGGCCAGCGCGCGGATGGACCCCTCCTGGCTCTGGGCCAGGTCGTTCATGTGCGCCCGTCCCTCCGGGCGGCGCAGCATCGCCAGCTTCTCGGCGTCGGGCAGGGCCATGAGCTTGTCCCACCCGGGGAGGATGTCGAGCACGAAGCCCGACTGGAAGTTCAGCCGCATGCGGAAGCTGTCGGGCAGGGTGAGGGCGATGACCTTGCCACCGTGGTCGGCGGCGTAGTCGCTGGCGGTCAGCTGGTGGTCGACGAACTCCCGGTTCTGGCCGTACACCTGGATGAAGTTCCAGTTGAGGGGGCGGTTGGCGAGCCGGCTCATGGAAGCCATGAGGTCCATGGAGTCCTCGGTCATCTCGCCCACTTGGGGGATGAACTCGAGCGTCGTGCCGGGGAACTCCCCGACGACGGCGCACAGGGTCAGGAGCTCCTCGCGACTCGCGACTCGGGAAGGCACCGGCGACCCGGTGTGGTCGTTGTGGGAGGTCGACCAGGTGGACGAGAAGCCGAGGCCGCCGGCGCGAAGGCTCTCACGCAGCAGGTCCTGCATCCGTTCGATCTCCGCCGGTGTGGCCTCCCGCTGGGTCGCGGCGTCCTTCATCACGACCCGCCGGATGGCGGAGTGGCCGACGAGGAAGCCGGCGTTGGGGAGCAGCGTCCCATCGAGGCGGTCCAGGTAGTCGGCCGTCGAGCGCCAGTTCCAGGGAACCCCCTGCTGCAGCGCTTCGAGGGGCATGCCCTCGACGCGGGCCAGCATCCGCATGAGGTAGTCGCCGTCGTCGGCCTCGATCGGGGCGATGGTGAAACCGCAGTTGCCGCCGATCACGGTGGTGACGCCGTGGAGGGGCGACGGGGACAGCGTCGTGTCCCAGAACGCCTGGGCGTCGTAGTGGGTGTGGATGTCGACGAAGCCGGGGGCGACCACGAGGTCGGTGGCGTCGATGGTGTCGATCGCCGCCTCTTCGACGTGACCGATCGCGACGACGCGACCGTCACGGATGCCGACGTCGCCCTGCTCGCCCGGCCGACCGGTGCCGTCGACCACGAGCCCACCCTTGATCAGCACGTCGAGCACGAGTGCCCCCTTCGTCGCGAACGCTTGGATCCGTGGTCGAGACTATCCACGGCGCGTCAGCGGCCACTCATCCGGTCGCGCCGGTGGTCAGGTGTCGACCCAGGTGACGACGGGCTCGGGCCGTTCGACCGAGGGAACCTCGCCGGCCGGCC
>CAZTVJ010000331.1:0-2105 GCA_964616935.1 uncultured Acidimicrobiales bacterium
CTCGTCCTCGAGCGGCAGGTGACGTATCGCGACCGCGTGCGCGGCGAGAACATGCAGCCGTGGGGCGCGGCCGAAGCGCAGCGCCTCGGGCTCGAGCAGGCATTGCTCGACGCGGGGGGTGGCTACTGCTCCACCTACGTCGGCTACGACGAGGGCCGCTCGCCGGCCGAGGCCGAGGCCAACCCGGTCCCGGTCGGGATGCTGGTGCCCGATGTGCCCGGCTCCCTCAACGTCGGGCACCCCGAGGCCTCGGAGGCGCTGGCCGTCCTCGCGTCGGCGAGAGGTGCCACGGTGGTGCGCGGTGTCGGTGATGTCGAGGTCGAGGCCGGTGCGTCGCCCACGGTGCGCTACGAGCTCGACGGCGAGGTGCACGAGGCGCGCGGTCGCATCGTGATCGGCGCCGACGGTCGCCAGTCCACCGTGCGGCGCGGCCTGGGCATCGAGCTGCAGCAGCAGGAGTCCAAGGCCCAGCTCGGTGGTCTCCTCGTGCAGGGTGCGCACGACTGGCCCGCCGATCGCGCCGCCATCGGCACCGAGGGTGCGCGTCACTTCCTGGCCTTCCCGCGGCCAGATGGCTACGTGCGCCTCTACCTCGCCATCGACGCCGGCCAGGAGGTGGGTGGGGCGGACAAGACCGCCATGATCCTGGATGGCTTCCGCCTCGACTGCGTGCCGGGGAGCGAGCGGTTGGCGGACGCCGAGCCAGCCGGGCCGGCTGCGTTCTACCGGGGCACCGACACCTGGACGGACCGTACCGTGACCGACGGCGTGACGCTGATCGGCGATGCGGCCGGCTGGTCCGACCCGGTCATCGGCCAGGGGCTGTCCGTTGCCATGCGGGACGTGCGCATGGTCGCCGACGTCCTCACGGGTGGCGACGACTGGTCGGCGGCCGCCTTCGAGGACTACGCCACCGAGCGGGCCGAGCGCATGCGTCGCCTGCGCGTCTCCGGATACCTGGACACCGAGCTCCGTTGCACCTTCACCGACCGGGGTCGTGCACGCCGTGAAGCGTTCTGGGAGCAGGTCTGGGTCGATCCGCTCGTGCTCGGCGTGATGCTCGCCATCCTGGCCGGTCCCGAGACGCAGCCGCCCGAGGTGTTCGACGACGACAACGTCGCCCGCATCCTCGCCTTCGCCGGCTGAGCGCTCCAGCAGGCGGCGTCTACCGCTCGGCCCAGCACCGGACGAGCGCCTCGGCCGGCGCGGTCTAGACCTCCAACCCGCGAGCTCATCGCCCCACAGCGCACGCGGGCGATGATGGACGGATGGACGCAGCCGTGCAGGACTACATCGACGCCATACCGCCCGAGCATCGCCCGCTGTTCGACCGCCTCCACCGGTTGATCCTCACCACGCACCCCGATGCCGTGGTGGTGATCTCGTACCAGATCCCCACCTACAAGGTCGGCACTCGCCGCTTGTACCTTGGCGCGTGGAAGCACGGCATCTCGATCTATGGCTGGCAGGAGGGTCGCGAACCTGGCTTCGTCGCCCGCCACCCTGAGCTCCGGACGGGCAAGGGGACCATCAGACTGGAACCCGAGATCGCGACTGGCATCTCCGACGACGAGCTCCTCGAGCTGGTGCGCGCCGCCCTCGACGCGTGACGCGGCGCGAGCATCCGTAGGGTCGAGCGCGGTGTTCACCAGGCCCGATGACCTCTCCGACTCCCAGGTCGCTGATGCCCTGATCGTCGGTTGGGGACTGCGCGTCGGCGAGATCGAGTACGTGCCCGTCGGCTTCGGCAGCCACCACTGGCGAATGACCGCCGATGGTGAGCGGTGGTTCGTCACGGTGGACGACCTCGACGTCCGGAGACGCTACGACCGCGAGCCTCTCGAGGAGCCGCGGCGACGCCTGTCGGGCGCCCTGTCGACGGCGTGGGCGCTTCGCGACGCCGGGAGGGCGTTCGTCGTCGCTCCCCGACGTACAGCCGCGGGCCCCATCTTCGACGTGGTGGGCACGCGGTTCGCCGTCGCCCTGTACCCGCACGTCGACGGTGACCACCACGAGTGGGGTCCCTACCCGACCCGAGAGGAGCGTCTGGCGGTGCTCGACGTCCTCGCCGAGCTGCACAACGGGACCGAGACAGCTCGCGCCAC
>CAZTVJ010000332.1:0-6848 GCA_964616935.1 uncultured Acidimicrobiales bacterium
CGATTGGTCGGCGGCCTCCCAGACGAACGGCCTCACGTACGACTCGATCCACCTGAACACGTCCGGCGCCCCGCTCATGGCCGACGTGATCGCCAAGGCTGTCGGCGCCTGACCGCGATCGTGCGAACATGGTGCGTCGGCACCGTCTCGGCTGACGAAGGGGGTTCCGTCGTGCGGATCAGCAGCCTGCTCACGGCCAAAGGATCGTTCGTGGCCACCGTCGACCCGCTCGCCACGGTGAACGACGTGGTGGCCCGGCTGGCCGAGCATGGCGTCGGAGCCCTCGTGGTCAGCGAGGACGGCGAGCACATCACGGGCATCGTCTCGGAGCGCGACGTCGTGCGGGCGCTGCACGCGCGAGGCGCCGCTGCGCTCGACGACGTGGTGGCGGACGTGATGACGGCCGAGGTCCGCACGTGCTCGCCCAACGACACGATCGACGAGCTCATGGCGCTCATGACGCAGCATCGCGTTCGCCACGTGCCCGTCGTCGTCGACGACTGCGTCGCCGGGATCGTCAGCATCGGCGACGTCGTGAAGTCGCGCATCGGCGAGCTCGAGTCCGAGAACGCCTCCATCATCGAGTACATCCAGACCGGGCGATAGCTCGCCCGGGTGGCTCAGAGATCGAACAGCGCAGGGCCGAGGATGACCAGGTTGTCCTTCGGCTTCCTCGTGTCGAGTGCCACGAGCGCGCGGCCGTCGGGGAGCAGCGCCAGTCCCTCCGCCTTGTCGGGCTTGCCGTCGATGGTGAAGATGGCGTCGGCCGTCACCGGCTCGCCGCCCAGCGAGCCGATGGGGTCGGTCCGCACGATGCAGCTCGACTGGTCCGACAGCAGGTAGAGCCGCCCGTCGGCACCCACCGCGGCGTCGCTCACGTCTCCCAGCTCGTCGGCCAGCTCGTCGTCGAGCAGCCAGGTGGCCAGCGCCTCGTAGAGCGCGACCGGCCCGGCAGGTGCCGACCAACGGCCATCGGGGCCGATCACGTTGTCGGGTCCGAGCCCGCGAGGCGGCGCGCCGGTCGGGCCGAACTCGAGGATGGCGGGCGGGTTCTTCTCCTTCACGACGAGGAGGTGTCCGTTGGCCAGGAGCACCAGCCCCTCGCCCCGGGAGTTGGGATCCGTCGCCCAGGTGGGCGCGACGGGATTCCCCGGTGGCACGACCAGCTCGATCCGCACGACCAGCGCCCGCTGGTGGATGTCGAACACGAGCACCCGGGAGGGCTGTTCGAGCATCAGCAGGAACAGCCCGGCACCGTCGGCGGCGACCGCTTCGGCCTGGGTGCCGGTGCGGGGCAGTGAGTCGCCGGCCGCGTCGGCGAGGTCGACCTGCTGCCACTCGCCGAGCCCATCGCCGACCACCGGGGCCCAGGCGAGGGTGGAGGACGCGTCGCCCATGGCAGCGAGCGCCGCTCGGCCATCGGTCGTCGTGAACCCACAGATGCCGGACACCTCGCGCAGCGGGATGTCGAGGGTTCGCTCGACGTCGAGGCGGTGCTTGCTCATGTCACGTGTCCTGCTCGGTGGGCTGCACGACGAGCACCGGGCACGACGCCGCGTGCAGCACCTTGTAGGTGACCGATCCGAGGAGCGCGCCTAGCAGCGGTGCCCTGCCTCCGTGCCCGACCACGATCATCCTCGCCTCGCGCTGATCGGCCAGGGCCACCAACGCATCGGCCGGGCGAGCGTCGACGAGCACCGCTTCGGCCCGCACGTTCGGATCGATCTCGGTGACCGCGGCGAGGGCCTGCGCGCAGATCTCCTCGCCGTACTCCTCGACCTTGTGGCGCAGGTCGGCCAGCTCGCCGCCGACCGGCGCGGCTGGTTCGTACCCGAAGGTCACGAGCAGCGTCGCTCCGAGCGCGGCGGCCATGGCGGTGGCCTCCGTCAGGGCCGCCTTCGCGCTGTCCGAGCCGTCGTACCCGACCACGATCTCAGCGGCCATTGGGTTCTGTCCTCTCGTCGACGAGCGGCGGGAGCGGGTCGCCACCGTCGGGCGACGGCCGCATCTCGTGCGGATCCCGTCGCACCTGGAAGAACGCTCCGTCCCGGCTCTTCCAGTAGTACATGAGCGGGAAGCCGAGCACGAGCAGCCCGACGCCGATGACGAAGACCGGGCTGACGCCGAGCCACTGCTGGGGCGGATCGACGTAGTCGCCGCTGGTCATGTCCCACAGGGACTGGATGAAGACGTAGGTCAGCATGGCTGCACCGAGGAAGGGCAGGAGCCCGACGAACACGAAGTTCTTGAGGCTCTTGAACAAGTAGCGGCGGTAGTAGAAGACGCAGGCGAAGCCGGTGATGCCGAAGTAGTACGAGATCATGAGGCCGACGCCGGCGATCGACCAGCCGAGCACGTCGCCGTCCGCGATCTCGCTGATGACGACGAGCAGGACGTACCAGACGCAGGCGATGATGCCGAAGAGCCACGTCGAGTTGGCCGGGGTCAGGAACCTCGGATGTACCTCGCCGAGCCATTTGGGAGCAGCTCGGTGGACGGCCATCGACAGCGACGAGCGGGCCGCCGGGAGGATCGTGGTCTGGCAGCTGGCCGCCGCCGAGGTCAGGACGGCCAGGATCAGCAGCTTCTGGAAGAAGCCGCTACCGAACACGATGTCGCCGGTGGCGGAGATCACGTCGTCGGAGTTCTCGGTCAGGAACTCGGGTCCCTGCACCGCCTGCGCACAGAACGACACCACGACGTAGATGGCGATGAGGATGAACGTCGAGAAGATGGCGGCCAAGCCGGGCGTGCGGTTCGAGTCCGCGGTCTCTTCGTTCACCGTGACGGCGGTGTCCCACCCCCAGTAGATGAAGACGGCGATGAGCAGCCCGGCTGAGACGGCGCTGAAGCTGTCGATCTCCAGCGGGTTGAGCCAGCTGAGCGACGGCCTCACCGAGCCCTCGATGCCGCCGTTGTAGACCTTGACGATGGCCACGATGGCGAACAGCACGAGCACCGCCAGCTCGGTGCCGAGGAGCAATACCTGGGATCGGGCACTCAGCTCGATGCCCCGGACGCAGATCCACGTCATCGCCATGATGAAGACCAGGCCGAGAACCATCGTCGCCCAGGTGTTCGCCGCCAGGTCGTCCAGGCCGAACAGCAGGAACGTGTAGCTGGAGGCGATCTGGGCCAGGCTCGGCATGATCACGAGGTCGGCCATGATGATGCCCCAGCCGCCCATCCAGCCCGACCGTGGCCCCATCGACCGGGTGACCCAGGTGAAGGTCGTCCCGCAGTCGGGGTCGGCCCGGTTCAGGTAGAAGTAGGCGGCAGCGATGAAGGCCATGGGCAGGAACGCCAGCCACATGATGGCCGGGGCCTGGGCGCCGACCTCCCCGGTGACGAGCCCAAGGGACGCGGCGAGGCTGTAGCCGGGCGCCGTCGATGCGACACCGATGACGATCACCGCCACCAGGCCGAGCGCGCCCGTCTTCAGACCTTTGCCGGCCGCTTCCGGTGCTTCCTTCGTGTCCACGATCCCCCCATCGGATAAGGGCGCACGAGCGGCGGGGAGCCTTTCATCAACGTCGAGCCGGAGCAAGGGTCGGTCGCCGTCGTCGTAGTGTCCGGCCATGACGATCGATCGCGCCGCGGCGGACCTGCTCCTCACGACCACCCGCTCGGTTCGCAAGCGACTCGACCTCGCCCGGCCGGTACCGCGGGAGCTGATCGAGGAGTGCATCGAGGTGGCGCTCCAGGCGCCCACGGGCTCGAACCAGCAGAACTGGGCCTTCGTGGTGGTCACCGACCCCGCGAACAAGAAGGCCATTGCCGACTACTACCGCCAGGCCGGCGAGATGCTCTCCGGCATGGGGTATCCACCACCCCTGCCCGACGGCGATCCTCGCGTCCCGGTCAGGGAGCGGGTGATGGACTCGGCCACGTACCTGGCCGAGCGTCTCGAGCAGGTCCCGGTGTTCGTCATCCCCTGCGTGCAGGGGCGGGTCGAGCAGATGCCCATGGTGGTGGCGCAGGCGTCCACCTACGGGTCGATCCTCCCGGCGGCGTGGTCGTTCATGCTGGCCGCTCGGGCTCGCGGCTTGGGGAGTGCGTGGACCTCGGTGCACCTCTTCTTCGAAAAGGAGGTGGCAGCCCTGCTCGGCATCCCGGACGACTGGACGCAAGCAGCGTTGCTGCCGGTCGCCTACTACACCGGCGACGAGTTCCGGCCGGCGCCGCGGCTGCCGGCCTCCTCGGTCACCCACTGGGATGCGTGGGGGTCGTGACGTGAGCATCCCGGTCGCGTTGGAGGAGCTGGTGTCCGCGGTGTCACGCTACGGCCCATCGCCGTACCTCCTGACGGTCGGATCCGACGGGCGCCCGCACGCGGTGGCGGTAGCGATCCGTTGGAGCGGCCAGGACCTCGTGGCTTCGGTCGGACGGCGGACGGCGGCCAACGCCGAGGCGCGTCCACTGGTCTCGCTCGTCTGGGCGCCGGTGGAGGTGGGGGTGGGTGGCTACAGCCTGATCGTGGACGGTGATGCTTCGGTGACGGTCGGGGCCGAGGGTGCTGAGGTCTTCGTCGTGCCTACGAAGGCCGTGCTCCACCGTGCCGCCCCGCAGACCGGCGACGGCACGACCGGCTGCGGCTCGGACTGCGTCCCGCTCACGACACCCTGACCTGGCGGTAGCTGCCGCCTGCGTCGTGGAAGCGACGGTCCCGACGCCGGTCCCGCGATGAGTCTCGGTCTCGTGACGAGTCCGGCCCCGGCTGCGGGCCTGTCGCCGCTGCGAGCCTCGCCCCACCCCCACCAACCGGTACCTGGCGCATGGGCCGGCGATTCGCCGTCGATTCGCCGGCCCAGGGGCCTTTGTGCGCTTGGTGGGTTCGGGCTGGTCTGCGGGAGGCTGGACAAGGCCAGGCTCGTCTCTCTGTCACACCGGCGGGGCAGACTCACCAGCGGCATCGTGCTGGGCCTGATCGGCACCGAGGACTCCCCGACCATGGAGCGAACCCGATGCACGCACGTCCCGACGGCTCCTTGCCGCCGTCACCCCGCTTCTGGCACGACGACCGCTACGCCGTTGCCCGTCGCGCATCCGGCCTCACCCAGCTCGCCCGTCAACGCATCGACCAGCAGCGTCAGCACGTGGTCGATGCGCTCGATGCGCTCGACGCGGAGGCGGTCGACTGGGTGGATCGGCGTCGACCCTTGATCGACGCTGCACTCGAGCTGCACGGCACGCTCTGGCCCGCCATGGCCCGAGGGTGGGCTCGGCGTCCACCCCGCCCGGACGAGATGCCACTCCCGCCCGCCGCCCTTGATGCACGCCCGCTGTGGGGCGACGGCCTGCGGATGGTCTGTCTCGCCCTGCTCCACCGCCACGGCGAGCTCGCCTTGCGGGAGCTCCACATCCTGCTCCACCTCTACGGCTTCGAGATCCAGGGCGAACGAGGCGTGAAGACGCTCGCCGATGCGCTCGGCTACGAAGTGCTGCAGCACCGGGCACGACGAGTCCGGCGCGGCGTCTATCGCGCACTGGGTCCGCCACCCCCGTGGCCGCCCGACCCGCTGCTCCGCCACGCCCCTGAGGACTGGTACCCGAGCTGGGCGAGGTCAGCCGGACGGACTGACAGCGACCCGGCGCAGGAACGTGACGGGCTTGGAGTGGTCGCCCGCCGGAACGGGCACGGTGCCAACGGGCACGGCGGCCAGCAACGGCAACCCATGGCCACTGACGCACTCCGGGTCCGGCCCGTCGAGCGGCAGGCCGGTGAAGAACTTGGCGGCCATGCAGCCGCCCTGGCAGGCGTCGTAGCTGCCGCAGGAGGCGCACGCCCCGGCGGACTGGGGCTCGCGCAAAGCCCGGAAGAGCTCGCTGTCACGCCAGACCGCACCGAAGCCTCCGGGCGAGCGCACGTTGCCCGCCTTGAACTCGTCGTGGATCACGAACGGGCAGGCGAAGACGTCCCCGATGGGGTCGATGAGGCACACGACACGGCCGGCGCCGCACAGGTTCAGGCCCGGCAGCGGCTCACCGAGTGCGTTCAAGTGGAAGAACGAATCGCCGGTCAGCACGGACTCGCCGTGGGCCAGGAGCCATCGGTAGATCAGGCGTTGCTGGTCGTTCGTCGGGTGCAGCTCGTGCCAGGTCTCGGCACCCCGGCCCGAGGGCCGCAGGCGGGTGACCCGCAGCTGGGCTCCGTAGGAGTCGGCCAGCGCCTTGAAGCCGTCGAGCTGGTCGACGTTGTGCCGGGTCACCACCACCGAGATCTTGAACGGTCCGAACCCGGCGGTCGCCAGGTTGTCCATCGCCCGCCGCGCCAGCAGGTACGACCCTTCGCCCCGCACCGCATCGTTGGTCTCGGCGTCGAGGCCGTCGAGGGAGATCTGCACGTCCAGGTAGTCCATGGCGGCCAACCGCGCCGCCTTCGCCTCGTCGATGAACGCTCCGTTGGTCGAGAACTTCACGCCCACGTCGCGGCTGATCGCGTACTCGACGAGCTCGAAGAAGTCGCGCCGCACCATCGGCTCACCGCCACCGACGTTGATGTAGAAGACCTGCAGGTCGTGCAGCTCGTCGATCACGGCCTTCGCCTCGTCCGTGCTCAGCTCCCTAGGGTCCCGCTGCCCGGACGACGACAAGCAGTGGACGCACGCGAGGTTGCAGGCGTAGGTCAGCTCCCAGGTGAGGCAGATCGGTGCGTCCAGCCCTCCCTTCAGCTGGTCCACGAGGCGCTCAGCGCTCATGGATGACCTCCGACGAGGCCAGCGACGACAGCGCCGTCACGAACGACGGCCAGCGCCCCTCGGCGATCCCGGCGGCCCGCAGCGCATCAGCTACGCAGCTTTCGGTGTCCAGCGCCTCGACGACCGACACAATGTCTTTCGACATCAAGA
>CAZTVJ010000333.1:0-4017 GCA_964616935.1 uncultured Acidimicrobiales bacterium
CGCCTACATCGGCAAAGGCCGACAGTTCGACGAGGCGTTGGGCGAGTTCGCCCTCGCCTACGCCGACCAGACGGCGCGGGACTGGGAGCAGCTGGCCGTCGCCGTCTCCAACGGCGCCGTCCTGGCCCGGGCCCATGCCCGTACCGGCGATCCCACGACCATCCATGCCTACATCGGAAAGGGCAAGCAGTTCGACGATGGGTTGGGCGAGTTCGCCGTCGCC
This sequence comes from uncultured Acidimicrobiales bacterium, assembly GCA_964616935.1. Classification (GTDB taxonomy): domain Bacteria; phylum Actinomycetota; class Acidimicrobiia; order Acidimicrobiales; family Ilumatobacteraceae; genus CAZTVJ01. Next base: position 224 of record CAZTVJ010000333.1, read on the forward strand.
TACGCCGACCAGACCGAGCAGGACTGGGAGCAGCTCGAGGCCGCGATCACCAGTGGTGCCATCCCGAGCGCGCCCGGCTGGTAGGTCGTACACCGGCGCGGATGATGGGGACACCCTTCGAACCGTCGCCCACGACCTACCGTTCGTCGATGTCTGAGCAGCCGAACGACGTCGTGAGGCCACGAGGCGTGCGCGGCATCGTCCGGCGCACTCGCACCGAGCGCACGCTGCGGCGCGAAGCGGACATGATGGGGTTCACGGTCGCGATCGCGATGCTCGCGGCGTTCACCGCGGGGAGCGACCAGTCGTCGCACTCAAGCCTCGACGTCCTCTTGATCGTCTGGGGCACCACGGTGGGTCTCGCGGTGGCCCATTGGTTCGCGCTCACCTTGTCCATCTACACCGTCCGCGACCCCGACCTCCGCTACACCCCGGCCCAGATGCTCTTCGCCCAGATGGTGATGGCGTTGCTGATCGCGACGATGGCGACGGTCGTGGTCCTGCTGCTACCCGAGTCCCACGATCGGCTCGGCGCCCGGATCACCGCGGCGCTGTTCATCGGCGTGCTCGCCGGGGTCGAGAGCCGTTCCGGTGGCTGGTCGCTGTCCCGAGCGCTGATGTGGGGATTCGGAGCGCTGATCGTGGCGATGGCCGTCGCCACCCTGAAGTGGTTCCTCGGTCGATGAGATCCCCGATGCTTCGACCAGACTGCCGATCGTGACCGACTCGACCGGCTCGGGCGCCTCCGGGGAGCGACGCTGGCACACGCTCGGCTTCGCCGCCGCGGGTGGGTTGCTGGGCGGCCTCGTCGGGGCCACCTTCGCCGTGCTCGTCACCGAGGTGATCAAGAGGACCCTCGCCGTCGTCACGCGCCAAGACACGTGGGTCCTCATCGTGGTGCCCCTGATCGGGATCTCGTTGGCCGTGATCGTGCTCCATGTGATCGGTTGCGGCGCCGGCGTCCAGACGCTCGAACCGGCCGAGGGCGATCAGGCCGAGGTGCCCGGCGGTGCCGGTGGTCCTCGTCACCGCCCCGCTCGGCGTCGACGGACACCTGGGCCGTGGCGATCGTTCCCCGACGACGTCGCCCGCGCGGACCTGACCGCCGACGTCGTCGCGTGCGCGGGCGGGGAGGAGCGATTTCCGTGGCGCCTTGCACCCGTGCGCGCCGTCGCCATCCTGGCCACGGTCGGCCTGGGGGCACCCATGGGCACCGAGGCACCGGCTGCCCATCTCGGTGTCGCGGCCGGCGCCTTCCTCGGCGATCGTGGCGACCGTTGGAGGCGGCTGGCCCGGCCCGCGGCCCTCGGCGGCGGCGCCGCCGGGGTCGCAGCACTCATGGGCATTCCGCTCGTCGGCCTTGCCTTCATGCTCGAGCTCGGCCGGCGGCGCAGCATCGGCATCACCGCCGAGCGCGTCGTGGCCGCGCTGGCCGGGGCCCTCGTCGGGTGGGGGATCAACGTGGCGTTCGACCTCGACCTCATCCGACTCGTGGTTCCCCGCATCGCACCGGGCGACCTGCTCCACGCCCTCGGCACCGCCATCCTCGTGGGGGCCATCGCCGGTGGCCTGACGTCGCTCACCGGCGCGGCCATCTACCGGGCCCGCGGGTGGAAGGCGTCGCCCGCCGGGCGACTCGTGATCGGTGGCGCGGCCGTCGCCGCCACCGCCATCGCCATCGCCATCATTGCGACCCCGACGGCCGGGATCGGTCCAGGCGGTGGAGCCGTCGTGTGGGCCGAGGTCGCCGAGCCCGCAGCGATGACCCTGTTCGCCGTCGCGTTGCTGCGGGCCGCGGCCACCACCGCCGCCGTCGCCGCCGGCGGGTGCGGTGGCGTGTTCGTGCCGTTCCTCGCCATCGGCGACCTGGCCGGCCGGGCGTTCGCCCCTGCCCTCGGCGTGTCGGGCGATCTCGCCGGCGCCGCGGGTGCCGCCGGTGGGATCGCGGGGGGCTACCGGCTGCCGTGGACCGCGGCCGCGATGGTGGTGGGGATCGGCGGGCCTCCGAGCGCGACGCTGACCTGCCTCGCCACAGTCGGGGTCGCGGCCATTGCGGGCGTGGGTGCCGGGCAGCTGCTCGACCGGACGACGCGGCTGAAGCTGGCGGCCACGGCTCGCAAGACCTGAGGCCCCCCGCACCGCCCTCGGCGAGCACGAGGAACACGACGGCGAACGGGCTGCCGTACGCTCTCCCGAGCCAACACCGACCTATGCACACTGCGACGGACCTGGAGCGGACCCGCTCGAACCTCCCGCCCCCCTTCGCGCCTCCGGCGGTTCCACTCCCGGCGCCGTGGGCAGCGCCCTCGGTCGCCGCCCGAGCCCTCCCCCGCCCCTCGGCACTCGCCCGCCCACCTCAGCCTGACCGCTTCCGCCCCGACATCGAGGGACTCCGCGCCCTGGCCGTGCTGCTCGTGCTGGCCTACCACGCGCGGGTCGGGCCGTTCACCGGTGGGTACATCGGGGTGGACGTGTTCTACGTCGTGTCCGGGTTCCTGATCACGTCGCTGCTGGTACGGGAGCTGGAGGTGACCGGGCTCATCCGCCTTCGCTCGTTCTGGGCTCGCCGGGCTCGCCGCCTGCTGCCGATGTCGTGCGTCGTGATCGTGACCACGCTCGTAGCCGGCTCGTTCGTGCTCGCCCCATTGGCGCAGGTCAGCCTGGCCGACGACGCGCTCGCCTGCGCGACGTTCGTCGTGAACATCGTGTTCGCGCACCGCCAGTCCGATTACCTCACCGCGCAGGCGGACCCGTCACCGCTGCTCAACTTCTGGTCGCTCGCGCTGGAGGAACAGTTCTACCTCCTCTGGCCCGTCCTGCTGCTGCTCGTGGCGGGCGCGCGCCGCCATGTCCGCGGCATCGTGATCGCGCTGATCGCGGTGCTCTGGCCCGTCTCGCTGGCGGCCTGCGTGTGGCTCACGACCCGTAGCCAGCCGTGGGCCTTCTTCAGCCTGCCGACGAGGGCATGGGAGCTGCTCACCGGCGCGGCCCTGGCCCTCGGCGCGACGAAGCTGCTCCGGCTACCCACCGCGCTGCGCACCATCGCCGGGTGGGCGGGCATCGCCGCGCTGCTCACGGCGGCCGTGGTGTTCAGCGACAGCACCACCTTCCCGGGGGTCGCCGCCTTGGTGCCCGTCCTGGCCACGGCCGTCATCCTTGCCGCGGGTACGTCGCTCACCCGCGGGCCCGCGGCCGTGCTGCGCTGGGGCCCACTCCAGTGGATCGGCCGTCGCTCCTACGGCATCTACCTCTGGCACTGGCCGGCCCTCGTGCTCGTCGCTGCGCGCTACGGGCCGCTGCCGCCATGGCAACGCGTCGGCGTCGTGCTCGGATCCATCGTCCTCGCCGCCGTGACGTACTGGCTCGTCGAGGATCGCGTGCGCCACGCGCCCTGGCTCGCGGGCCAGGCCTGGCGCGGCTTGGCGCTCGGCGCATCGCTCATCGTGATCGGCGTGGTCGCGTCGCTCGTCGCGCTTGATCGTGTCCCTGGGCTCACCGGCGAGGGCGAGGCCGCGGCCGCCGTCGTCGTAGTGCCGACGACACCCGCACCGGCGACGACGCTGACCGTCGCAACGACCGCGCCGCGGCCGGCCAGGCAGGGAGCCCCTGGCGGACCACCGACCGCGCCGCCACCGACCGCGCCGCCACCGACCCCTGCCCAGGTCGCGCTGGCCCGCACCAGCGAGCTGGCGGCCGCCAACGCCGGCCAGCTCGCCGCAAGCGTCCTGACGACCGCCGTTCCCGCCAACCTACGCCCATCGGTGGGCAGGGCCGCGGCCGACCTGCCGACCATC
>CAZTVJ010000334.1:0-1841 GCA_964616935.1 uncultured Acidimicrobiales bacterium
ACCCGTATTCTCTGAACTCGATTTCGTGGCGGCCCTAGCCGATGTGTGTGTCGGCTGGGCGGTGGGTGGGATGGTCAGCTTGGTGTGAGGTCTTGTTGTCCGTCGATCTGGGCGAGCTTGTTGGCGGCACCGGCGAGGCTGATCTGTAGTCCTTCGACCTCGCCGAGCCATCCTTCACGTTCGGCTTCGGCGACACGGGCGGTGAGGTTGTCGCGGATCTCGACGAGGCGGGGCCGCTGGGTGGGGTCGGGCCACAGCATCGGGCAGCGGACGCAGGCGTGCTCGTGGATGCACGGCGTGGAGAAGGCGCGGGCGCACGTTCCGATGGACAGTTTGCGACGTTCGAAGTGGCCGAGGAACTCTTGCCATTCCTCGTCGGTGGGCACCCGATACTCGTCGCTGGGTCGTAGCGACCGGCGCCGAGCGAGGAAGGCGAGGTGGGCTTGGATGGCTTCTTCTGGGTAGACGGCCTTGTAGCCGAGGGTGACGTTGATGTCGCGGTGGCCGGCGATGACTTGGGCGATGTGCGGTGGCAGGCCGTTCATGACGGCGTCGGTGATGAACATCCGGCGGAAGTCGTGGGGTGTGTAGCGCAGCGGCTCACCGTCGACGGGGTTGACGAGAGCGGTGCGGGCGAGGGCGCCGGTCAGCAAGTCGCGCACGGTGCTGCCCGAGAACGCCCGGTTCTCGTTGCCGACGTGGCGTTGGAACAGCAGCGGCGCCGGCGGTGACCACACTCGTTCGTGTTCGTCGTAGGCGGCGACGAGGGGGATAGCACCCGTTGCGCCGCGGATCCGGCGGATGATCGTGGAGAGCACGTCGGCGAGCTGGGGGCTGACAACGAGGAGTCGTTCGGCGTCGGTCTTGGACGGCACGATCTGGAGCAGTGGGACGACTTCGCCGGTGGTGGGTAGGCGATACTTGACGAGGCTGTGATGGCTGAGCTCGAGGAGTTCCTCGACGCGGATGCCGGTGGCTCGCAGCACCTCGACGACGGCCCAGGCCCAAAAGGCGTGGCCTTCTTCGCGGACGAGGTCGCGGCGCGACCCCGTCGTCGGGTCGGTGACCCACACCTTGCCGAGCCCCGAGCGCGGACCGATGATCGAGCGAACGAGAGTCGTTCCTTGCGAGGTGAAGGGTTCTCCGGGCGGGGCCTGGTGGGCTGCGTCGAGGAGGGCGGCGGCGGTTGTGCGTCCCTGGTCGACGCTGCGCACGACGACGGGCAGCACCGGTAGACGTTCACGGGTACGGGCGTCCATGCGCGACTTGAGGCGCCGTTTGGCCTTCTTGCGGTTGATCTCCTCGGCGCCGATCGGGCAGGGGGCGACCCACGGCCCCCAGCGGCCCGGGTCCTCCACCGCCCAGTGGGCCAAGTCGAGGTAGAAGGCCCGCACCGGGGTCAGGCACTCCCGGTAGTTGATCCGCTCGACCACGATTTCGACTCGGTCGCCCGTCGCGGTCGTGGTCATCTTCGGGATCGTCCGCAGGCGCTGCTTCCAACCGTCGGCGACATCGCGTGACAGGCGCAGGTCGGCGATGCCGGGATGGTGGAGCTCAAGGTCGGCCCAGAACAGTTTGCCGAGGAAGTTGGACAGCGAGTCCAGGCTGTTGTAGTCGAGGGCTGGCTGGCGTTCGCGCAGATAGTCCACCAGCAGATCACGCACCGGGCGGCACGCCAGGTGGTAGCGATCGATCAGCTCATCCGGTGAGCGCTGGCCGTTCGTGCGCAACGCCCGCAACGTCGGCGGGGCCTCCTGAGCGAAGATCCCCAGTCGGTGCAGCATCCGGTAGAGCACGGCCCGGCCATCAGACGGGCCCGAGCGGACGTCCTCGGCGTCGAA
>CAZTVJ010000335.1:0-9920 GCA_964616935.1 uncultured Acidimicrobiales bacterium
GCACCGCCCTCCTCGCGATCCTCGTCGGGTTCATCCTGGGCAAGGGCGTCCTGGCCGCCGATCAGGGCACGCCCAAGATGATCGCGATCGCCGCGGCGATCCAGGAGGGCGCGATGGCGTACCTCCGGCGCCAGTTCCGCACGATCGCCCTCATCATCGTGCCCGTCGCGGCACTGGTGCTTCTCACCTCGACGGAGGTCCTCGAGCCGGCCATCGCCGAGTTCACCGGCGGTTCGAGCGGGTTGACCTACTTCCAGTCGGGCCTCTTCCGGACGCTGGCGTTCGTTGCCGGCGCGTTCCTCTCCGGGCTGACCGGCTTCATCGGCATGAGCCTCGCCGTGCGTGGCAACGTGCGTACCGCCGCCGCCGCGAAGACGGGCTCGCTCAAGGCTGCGCTCAAGGTTGCGTTCCGCACCGGCGGCGTGGCCGGCATGTACACGGTCGGCCTGGGGCTCCTCGGCGCCACCGTCATCATCATGCTGTTCCAGAACACCGCGGCCGCGATCCTCATCGGGTTCGGCTTCGGCGGTTCGCTGCTGGCGCTGTTCCTTCGTGTCGGTGGCGGCATCTTCACCAAGGCGGCGGACGTCGGGGCCGACCTCGTCGGCAAGGTGGAGGCGGGCATCCCCGAGGACGACCCGCGCAACCCGGCCACCATCGCCGACAACGTGGGCGACAACGTCGGCGACTGCGCCGGCATGGCGGCGGATCTCTTCGAGAGCTACGAGGTCACCCTCGTCGCCTCGATCATCCTCGGCGTCCCGGCCTTCCAGACGATCTTCCCCACCCAGCCGGAGCTCTGGGCTGCCGGTGCCATCTTCCCGCTGGGAGCGCGCGCCATCGGCGTGCTCGCGTCGATCGTCGGCATCTTCGTGGTGAAGGCACGCGACAACGACAAGAGCGCGCTGTCCTCCATCAACCGTGGGTTCGCCACCGCCGGCCTGCTCACCGTCGTCGGCACCCTCATCCTGGCCCTCACCTACGTCGGCAACCCCGAAGGCAAGATCTCCAACGTCGGCTGGCGCATGTTCGGCGCCGTGGTCGCCGGCCTCGTGCTGGCCCAGGTGGCCAGCCGCATCACCGAGTACTTCACCTCCACCCACACCCGCCCGGTGCAGGACATCGCCGAGGCCGCCCGCACCGGCCCGGCCACCACCGTCCTCGCCGGCACAGCCATCGGCATGGAGAGCTCGGTGTGGGCCATCGTGGCCATCGCCGGCGGCATCGGTTCCGCCATCCTGCTCGGCGACGGCAACATCCAGTTCATCTTCTACCTGGTCGGCCTGGCCGGCATGGGCATGCTCGCCACCACCGGTGTGGTGGTCAGCGAGGACACGTTCGGCCCGGTGGCCGACAACGCCGCCGGCATCGCGGAGATGTCGGGCGAGTTCCACGGCGAGCCACAGAAGATCATGGTGAGCCTCGACGCCGTGGGCAACACCACCAAGGCCGTCACCAAGGGCTTCGCCATCGGTTCGGCCGTCATCGCCGCCGTGGCGCTGTTCGCCAGCTACATCGAGACCATCGGCAACCAGACGCTGGGGACGGAGGGCATCGCGGCGCTGGAAGAGTCGGGCCGCACCATCTTCGACGTCATCCCGATCAACGTCGCCGACCCCACGACGTTCATCGGGCTGTTGATCGGCGGCTCCATCGCGTTCTTGTTCTCGGCCCTCGCCATCCAAGCAGTCGGGCGAACGGCCGGCGTGGTCGTGCAGGAGGTGCGCAACCAGTTCGCCGACGGCAAGATCATGTCCGGCGAGAAGCTGCCCGACTACGCGCCCGTCATCGACATCTGCACCCGGGCCTCGTTGCGAGAGCTGGCCACACCGGCTCTCATCGCCGTCCTGACGCCGGTGATCATCGGGTTCGGCATCAACTACCTGGCCCTCGGAGCGTTCCTGGCCGCGGTCATCCTCACCGGCCAGCTCATGGCCAACTACCTGTCGAACTCCGGTGGGGCATGGGACAACGCCAAGAAGTACATCGAGGACGGCCATGAGGGGGGCAAAGGCTCGGAGGCGCACAAGGCTGCCGTCATCGGCGACACCGTCGGCGACCCGTTCAAGGACACCGCGGGGCCGGCCCTCAACCCGCTCATCAAGGTCATCAACCTGGTGTCCCTGCTGATCCTGCCGGCCGTGATCAACCTGGAGGACAACAACCCGGCCCGCTACACCGTCGCCGGTGTGGCTCTCGTGATCGTCCTCGTGGCCATCGGGTTCTCCAAGCGGCGGGCGCCGGGCATGGCCCCGACCGAGCAGCAGGCCGCGGTGCCCGCCGAGGTCTGACCCGACGACACCGCAACGAGGCCCCGCCGTGGCTGGTCGGGCCTCGTGTGGGCCCCACGACCTATGCCGGCTGAGCGGGGTGAGCAGGTACCGTTACCGGGATGCGGTCATTCGTCTACGCCGTCGGTTTCCTGAATCCCGAAGACCTCATCCGCCGGGGTGGGCTGCTCCTGGTGACCGCCATCGTCTTCGCGGAATCGGGCCTGCTCGTCGGCTTCTTCCTGCCGGGCGACTCGTTGCTGTTCATCGCCGGCTTCCTGTCCTCCAGCGCCGGAGGCAACATCTTGCCGCCGTTGCCCATCGTCTTGGTGTGCGTGTTCCTCGCCGCCTTCATCGGCGATCAGGTCGGATACGCGTTCGGGAGCAAGACGGGACCGGCGCTCTACAAGCGCCCCGACTCTCGCTTCTTCAAGCAGAGCCACCTCCGCAAGGCCGAGCTGTTCTTCGAGGACCACGGCTCGAAGACCATCGTGCTAGCCCGCTTCGTGCCCATCGTGCGCACCTTCGCCCCCATCGTGGCCGGGGCCAGCCGGATGCCCTACCGCGCCTTCGTGATCTTCAACTTCGTCGGCGCCCTGCTCTGGGCGGTGGGCGTGACGACGCTCGGCTACTTCCTCGGTCAGGTCGAGATCGTGAAGAACAACATCGAGATCGCTTTGATCGCCATTGTGGTGGTGTCCCTGCTGCCCATGGCCATCGAGATCATGCGGCACCGCCGCAAGGGTCGCCAGAACACCTCGGCTCCGACCGCCGGCGCGGCGCACAGCGCCGACGCCGTGACGGCCAGCGCCGAGACCTCCACCTCGTCATCCAGCTGACGTCAGCGCCGGCGCTGCCACCAACCGTCGGCCGTCAGGACGCGGTCCAGCACCTCCGGGCCGTCAGGTCCGACGAGCGGGAAGGGCACCCAGACACCCTCGGGGAGCGGATCGACGGCCGGCGCGGCCGGGCTGATGACACCCCAGCGATGCACCCGGCTCGACGGCGCTCGGACCAGCTCCACCGGTCCCTCAGCGAGCTCCACCACGCCGTCCACGGTGCCGGCTTGGCGGTAGCCGCCCGTGGAGAGCGGAACCGGACCGCCAGCGGCGTACCACTCGAGGTCGAAGGCGACGGGCGCTTGGACGCCGAGGCCCCGCGCCAGCGCCTCAGCGGGGTCGTCGAGGGCCACGGCGTAGGCTTCATTGGCGATCGTCCACTGCTCGAAGGGTTCCTCGCAGACGTGACTGGCCCAGAGGCCGTCGGTGCGCAGCTCGAGACCGGGGCGCAACGGCGGCACCTCGAGGTCCACGAGGTGGAGCAGAGGCAGATCTGGGCGCACGACCGCTGCCCAGTACCAGGCCCGCCCGAGGTTCGCCAGAACCGTGAGGCAGGTGCAGGCGCCGAACCCACCGGCCGTCCAGACGTCGAACGACCAGGACTCGTGCCACCAAGGGTCGGCGGACGGCCGGTGGGCCTGCTCGTCGACCGGGACGAACGACAGGGGGGATGGATCGGGCAGCGTCATCTCCATGAGGCGGGCCGGAGCGAACGGCCCCCGTCGGGCAGACTAGGTGGCCGTGGCCCGCTACCTCAGCCTCGACTGGATCGCCGACGTGAGCGCTGCGGCGCAGACGAGCCCGTTGCTGCGCGATGCGGCCACTGACCGCTCGTTCGCCATCACCGAGGTGATCACCGGCGGTCCGGAGGGCGATGTGACGTACCACCTCGCCGTCCGCGACGGTCACATCTCGTTCGGAGCAGGCCCGGCCGACGACGAGGACGTCCGGTTCGTCCAGGACTGGGACACCGCCGTCGCCGTGGCGACCGGCCAGCTGAACGCGCAGGAGGCGTTCCTCGAGGGGCGCATCAAGCTGCGCGGTAGCCAGCCCGCGCTGGTGGCGAACCAGGAGGTCTTCGCAGCGTTGAGCGACGTGTTCGACCACGTGCGGCGCCAGACGGAGTATGCCTGAGCTGCCCGAGGTGCAGGCCCACGCCGAGCGCCTCACCGCCGACTACAGGGGCGCCGCTCTCGACCACTTCACCCCCCTCGCCTTCCATGCCCTGAAGACCGCGACGCCGTCACCGAGCGACGCCGAGGGCGTCTCCCTTGATGGCGTTGGGCGACGGGGGAAGTACCTGCTGCTCGAGTTCGGCGAGCTCACCTTCGTCGTCCACCTCATGCAGGGCGGCCGCCTGAAACCAGACCTCAAGCCCGGCGGCCGGCCCAAGCCGGGGCTGGCCCGCTGGACGTTTGCCGACGGTCGCGCGCTGTTGCTCAGCGAGTTCGGCAAGGAGCGGCGCGCCGGCGTGTGGTGCTCGGCGACCGCCGGCCTGCTCACCCGGGCACCCATGGCCGACCTCGGACCTGAGGCGATGGAGATGAGCTCCACGGAGCTGGCAGCGATGTTTGCCGCCCACCCGATGCGCCTCCACGGCTTCCTGCGCGACCAGGGGTGCATCGCGGGGCTGGGTCGGCGGCTGGCCAACGAGGTCTGCCATCGGGCTCGGCTGTCGCCGTTCGCCTCCACCGCCAAGCTGGGCCTCGACGGGGCGACCAGGATCGTCGCCGCCATCCACGATGCCGTGGACGAGGGGCTGGCCTACGAACGCACCCGCCCGGACATGAGCAGCTCGGCCGACCGCCCTGGCGGTGTGCACCACCGCACCGGCGAGCCGTGCCCGGTGTGCGGCGACCTGGTCCGGGAGGTGGCCTACAGCGCCTACACCGTCCACTACTGCCCAGCCTGCCAGACCGCCGGCAAGGTCCTGGCCGACAACACGACGTCCAAGTTCTTGAAGTAGCGCGGTCTACGCTCCCGCGCCATGCCGATCCACCTGCGAGCCGAGCCCGGCGACTACGCGCCAGCCGTCCTGTGCCCCGGCGACCCTCACCGGGCGGAGTACGTCGCCCGCACCTTCTTCGACGACGTCCGCCAGGTGAACGAAGAGCGGGGCATGCTCGGCTTCACCGGCACCTTCGAGGGTCGGCCCATCTCGGTGCAGTCGACCGGCATGGGCTGCCCCAGTGCGGCCATCGTGTTCGAAGAGCTCATCCAGCTCGGCGCCACGCGGCTGCTGCGCATCGGCACCTGCGGAGCGCTCCAGCCCGGCATGCAGATGGCCGACACGGTCGTCGCCGTCTCGTCCACCCCGTCGGATCACACCGCACTCACCTACACCGGCGGTGAACCCCACGCCCCCACGGCGGATTGGCGGGTGGTCGAGACCGCTGCCCGGATCGGCCGTGAACGCGGTCTGACCGTCCACGTCGGGCCCATCGTTTCCAGCGACGTCTTCTACGATCCCGACACCGGCCGCCTGCAACGATGGGCCGATCGGGGCCACCTCGGCGTCGAGATGGAGGCGGCCGTGCTCTTCACCATCGCCGCGCTCCGGAAGGTCTCGGCGGGCACGCTGCTCACGGTCAGCGACACGCTCTACGGCGGCGAGATCGTCCGCATCAGCGACGACGAGCTGAAGCGCGGCGTCGACCAGATGATGGAGCTCGCCGCCCGCGTCGCCGTGGCCGACGTGGACCCGCGCTGATGACCCTGCAGATCATCGGTGCCGGGTTCGGGCGCACCGGCACGCTCTCGCTGAAGGGCGCCATCGAGCAGCTGGGCCACGGACCCTGCTACCACATGATGGAGGTGTATCCCCGCCCCGACCACGCCTCGGCCTGGCTGGCGGCGGCCAACGGCGGGGCCCTCGACACCGACCTCGTGTTCGACGGCTTCCCAGCCACCGTCGATTGGCCCGGGTGCTCGTTCTGGAAGCAGCTGTTCGAGGCAACCCCCGGCGCGAAGGTCCTGCTGTCGCAACGCCCGCCCGACGTGTGGTACGAGAGCTTCTCCAAGACCATCGTGGCGTCGCTCGATCGGCCCCATCGCGACGATGCCGATGCAAACGCGGTGCAGCTGCGAACGATGGCCAGAGCGGTCGTGTGGGGCACGTTCGATGGCGAGGTCCACGATCGCGACCACGTGCTCGCCGTCCTGGCCGCTCACGAGGCCGACGTGGTTGCCACGGTGCCGCCGGAGCAGCTGCTCGTGTTCGACGTCGCCGAAGGCTGGGAGCCGCTCTGCCGGTTCCTGGAGGTGCCCGTACCCGATGAGCCCTTCCCGCGCGTGAACACCACCGCCGAGTTCCGGGAGCGCAGCGGCCTCGATGTGTAGCTCCGCCGCCCGTCAGCGCGCGCCGAGGGAAGCGCCAGCGACGAGGCGAACGCGGCGCGAGGAGAGAGCACAGCGGACGACGAGCCCGCCAATCAGATGAGCCCGAGCTCCTTGACGGCGGCTCGCTCGTCCTCGAGCTCGGCCACGGACGCGTCGATGCGAGCCTGTGAGAACTCGTCGATATCGAGGCCCTGCACGATCTCATAGCGACCATCACGGCAGACGCACGGGAACGACGAGATGAGTCCCTCGGGCACCCCGTAGGAGCCGTCCGACGGCACCGACATGCTCACCCAGTCGCCCTCGGGCGTCCCGAGGTGCCAGCTGCGGATGTGGTCGATGGCGGCGTTGGCGGCCGAGGCGGCCGAGGAAGCCCCGCGCGCCTCGATGATGGCGGCCCCGCGCTTGGCCACCGTCGGGATGAACTCGTTCTCGAGCCACGTCTGATCACCGACCAGCTCGGCGGCGTTCTTGCCATCCACCTCGCAGTGGAACAGGTCCGGGTACTGGGTCGTGGAGTGGTTGCCCCAGATCGTCATCTTCGTGACGGCCGCCACGGGCACGGACAGCTTCGCCGCCAGCTGGCTCATGGCGCGGTTGTGGTCGAGCCGGGTCATGGCGGTGAAGTTCCCCGGGGCCATGCCTACGGCGTTGCTCATGGCGATGAGCGCGTTGGTGTTGGCCGGGTTGCCCACGACGAGCACCTTGGCATCGGCCTTGGCGTTGGCGGCGATGGCCCTCCCCTGCACGGTGAAGATGGCGCCGTTGGCCGACAGCAGATCGGCCCGCTCCATGCCCGCCTTGCGAGGCATGGCGCCGATCAGCACGCACACATCGGCGTCGCCGAAGGCAGTGTCGACATCGTCGGTGCGCACCATGCCCGCCAGCAGGGGGAACGCGCAGTCGTCGAGCTCCATCCCGACGCCGTCCAGAGCCTTCAGGGCGGGCGTGACCTCGAGCATCTGGATGATGACGGGCTGGTCGCCACCCAGCATCTGGCCGCTCGCGATGCGAAAGGCGATGGCGTAGCCGATCTGGCCGGCGGCGCCGGTGACGGCGACGCGGAGAGGGGCCGTGGTCGAGGGTGAAGGCATGGTGGCGAGCGTAGGCGCCGCCCTGGAGCGGCGCGCAAGCGCCAGCCGGCGGCCGTGCGATGGCTGCCTGGCGGCCGCTACGGTCGGCGTACCATGCGCTTTCGCCTGACCAAGATGGACGAGTGGCCTCGCCACCAGCTGGGCCGCACGTTCGACAGCGTGGGCACCGACTCACCGCACTGGAGCGACGGCTACTACTTCACCCTCGGTGACGTGGACGGCCGGCTTCGCCTCTTCACCGCGCTGCGCCTCTATGCGAACACCGACGTGCTCGACGGCTACGCCTGCGCGTCCGTTGAGGGGTCACCTCGCACACAGCGCAACCTGCGGTGGTCACGCCGGCTGCGGCCCCGCATCGACGACCTGGATGTCGGCCCCCTGGCCGTCGAGATCCTCGAGCCCCTCCGCCGTCTGCGGATCACGTGCGGTCCCAACCCTTACGGCGTCGAGTACGACCTGGTGTGGGAAGGCCGCACCGAACCGTTCAACGAGGAGTACGTCGAGCGCTTCGGCGCCGGTCGGTTGCTCGCGCAACGATCGAACTACGACCAGTGCTGCGACGTGACCGGCTGGGTCGCCGTCGATGGTGAGCGGTTCGAGGTCGACCCCGAGCGCTGGGCGGGTGTCCGTGACCACTCGTGGGGCATCGGCCACACCGGTGGACCGCCGGCCGAGGGCGTTGCTCCTCCCGCTGGTTCCTCACGGCCGACAGCGTTCGGGTTGCGCCAGTGGGTGATGTTCCGCCTGCCCGACCGGGTCGTGTTCTGGCAGTTCCACCACTCGGGCGAGGGCCGGTACACGATGTTCGAGAGCCAGGTGATGTATGGGTGGGACGACCCCCGGCCCTGGTACCGCCACACCGCCATCGCGCACGATCTGGAGTTCGTGCCGGGTCACCGCCGGTTGTTGCGGGGCACGGTCCAGCTCACCCGCCCCGACGGCGGGCTCGACCGCTTCGGGCTCGAGCTCGTCGGGCCGCCGGTCTACATGCAGGGAGGCGGCTACTGGCAGGGTTTCGACGACGGCCTCGGCCGGGGTGTGTACCGCGGTGACGAGCACCACGAGGGGGAGGTGTGGGACGTGAGCGACCCGACCCGCATCGGCGACCCCGGCGCAAGGATCAGGGAGCGGCCCGACGCCTGGGCCGAGGCCTTCGGTCGGTTCTGGAACCTGGACGACCCGGCCGAGACGGGCATCGGGCACCTGGAGTGCGTCGTCTCGGGCCCGTACCCCGGCTTCGCCGACGAGGTGCGTCGGTGAGAACGCTCATCCTGGGCGGCGGCACGTTCGTCGGCAAGGGTGTGCTCGACCGGATGCACGCCGACCATGAGGTCACCGTCCTGAACCGGGGCCGCACCACCTCGGCACTGCCCGACGGCGTGCACCAGCTCGTGGCCGACCGAAAGGACTGGCCGTCCATGGAGGCCGCCCTGGCCCACACCTCGTGGGACGCCGTGGTGGATGTCTCGGGCTTCGTCCAGGTGGCGGGTGCGTCCGACATGGTGCAGCTCGTCGACCTGCTCGACGGCAGCGTCGGCCGCTACGTGTTCGTGTCCTCGGTCATGGCGTACGAGCCCAGCGGCTTCTTCCCGTGGCCCGAGGACGCTGCCGTGCGGCCCGATCCGCCCACCACCTACGGCGGATTCAAGGTGATGGTGGAGCGCCTCCTGCTCGAGCGCCACGCCGCCACGGGCTTCCCCGGCACCGTCGTGCGGCCGGCCGCGATCTACGGACCGAACAACAACATCTACGACATGGAGGCCGCGATGTTCCTGCGCCTCCTCCAGGGCCGGCCCATCCTCGTGCCCCATGGCGGGCTGGTGGTGAACAGCTACGGCCACGTCGACGATCTGGTGGCGGCCATCGACGTCATGTGCACGCACCCGGCCGCGGTCGGCGAGATCTTCAACATCACGGCCGAAGCCATCACATCGGGCGCTTACGTCGACGTGCTCGCCGAGATCGTCGGCCGGCCGGCGCATGTGGTCCTCGTCCCCGACGGGGTGGCAGCATCGTTGGATCGGCCGGCGTGGGGGCACCTGTTCGGGGCGGCCCACCACTCCATGCTCGGCATCGACAAGGCCCGCGTTCGGCTCGGCGTGACGCCCTCGATCGCGTTCGAGCAAGGGCACCGGGCGACGTTCGAGTGGTTCGTCGCGTCCGGCTTGGCCGAGGCCGACTCCCCCCTGGTCGACCCCTTGTGGCGCGCCAGCTGGGACTTCGACTGGGAGGCCGAGGTGGCCGCCGCGATCGCCGCCGCGGCCTAGCTGGGAACCGGCTCAGGGGTGCTCGCCCGAGTCCACCCACTCCACCAGTTCGAGGGTGATCCCTTCCGGACCCTCGAAGAACCGGAGCCGCCGGCCGATGTAGTCCAGCTC
>CAZTVJ010000336.1:0-5396 GCA_964616935.1 uncultured Acidimicrobiales bacterium
CGCGACCGGCGGGACCAGCCCCGCGCTCGCCGGTTGGCTCCGCGACCGCATCGCCGCCGCACTCCCCGACGACCTCGAAGGTCTGACGACCGAGCTCGCCCGGGTCCGCCAGGACCTGCACGACGCGGGGCGCTCGACGGAAGGGATCGACTGGGAGCCACTCATCGAGGCCCTGGCCGCTGGCGGCGCGACTGCGCTGCCCGCCCCCAGGCGGGAGCAGGGGGCCGCATGACGGTCCACCTCGTCGGTGCCGGACCGGGAGACCCCGAGCTGCTCACGGTGCGCGCCGCCCGGCTCCTCGCCGAGGCCGACGTGGTCGTCCACGACCGGCTCGCCGCGCTCGCCACCGCACTGGCCCGGCCCGGGGCGGAGCTGATCGACGTCGGCAAGCGACCCGGTCAGGCCGTCCCGCAGGAGACCATCAACGCCCTCCTCGTGCAGCTCGGCACCCAAGGGCTCGAGGTCGTCCGCCTGAAGGGCGGCGACCCGTTCGTGTTCGGGCGAGGGGGCGAGGAGGCCCTCGCCCTCGTCGAGGCCGGCGTCGCGTTCTCGGTGGTGCCCGGCATCACGTCGGCCGTCGCCGCGCCGGCGGCGGCCGGGGTGCCGGTCACCCATCGCGGGCTGGCGGCCGCGTTCACCGTCGTGACGGGTCACCGCCAACCGGATGCCAGCGACACGAACTGGGAGGCGCTGGCTCGAGTGGGCGGCACCATCGTCGTCCTCATGGGTGTGGCGGAACGAGCGACCATCGCGCAGCACCTCATCGCGGGGGGCCTCCCGCCCACCACCCCGGTCGCCGCGGTGCGCGGCGCCACCCGTCCCGACCAGGAGGTCGTGCGGGGCCGGCTCGACGGCCTTGCGGGGATGGCGATCGAACCCCCGGCCACCATCGTGATCGGCGCTGTGGCGGGGCTCGACCTCACCGCACCCGCGTTCTTGGCCGACGCGCTCGTCTGACCGTCGACCGAGTCACCAATCGCGTCGCTCCAGCGACAGATTCCGTGACTGGCTCGGAGCGCCGGTGTCAGTGGGAAGATGTCTCCCGTGGCCACCACCACGGGCATCCCGTCATCGTCACCCGACCCGCTCGACGTCCTCGCCTCGGAGGTCGCCACCGGCGTCGAGCAGGAGCTCGAGCGCGAAGGGGTGCTCGGCCGACTGAAGGGCGGTGCCGGTACCATCGCCCGGGTACCGGCACGCACCCGGGACAAGGTGGCCGAGCTGGTCGACACCGGCCTGGATCGCGTCTACAACGCTCCGCTCGACGTACCGACGGCCCAGGAGGCCGTACGCCTGCTCGACGAGCTGGGCGACGACGCGTCCGGCAAGGAGGCCTCACGCCGCATGGCGGGCATCCTCGCCGCCGCCGGCCCGCTCTTGGCTCGGATGGCCCGCGGCACCGGCACCGTCGCGAGGGTGGCCGGTACGGGCGCGAAGTTCCTACCGACCGGACGAGCCGTCGCGCTCGGCACCACGGCCGTGCTGGCAACGGTCCGCATCGGCACCTCGTCGGCCATCGGGGTGAAGGAGCTGCAGGTGCTCGCCTCGTACCTCGTCGAGCGCCACCGCGCCCTCGGTCTGCCGGTCGACCGCAGCCTCGTCGAGCAGGTGACCGTGCAGGCCTATCTGGACCCCGACGCCCGCATTCGCCTCGAGCCAGGCGCGCGCCGGGGGTACACGGGCTTGGCCCGAGCCTGGACGGCGCGGTCGTTCCGGGCCGCACCCACGAAGAAGCGCATCGCGGCGAATCGCCAGCGCGTCGCCGCCATCGAACGGCTCGACGTACGGTCGCTGACCCACACGTGGGTCGCGGCCGGTGGTTCGCTGGGAGAGCCCGCCCGACCCGTCCGCGCCGTGCCCGCGCTGGCCCCGCCACCCATCCCGCCGCCCGCCCCCTGAAAGGACGGCCATGGATCTCTGGCCCGGACGCGCCTACCCCCTCGGCGCCCACTACGACGGTGTGGGCGGCAACTTCGCCGTCTACGCGGGTGAGGCCGACGCCGTCGAGCTCTGCCTCTTCGACGACGAGGGGGTCGAGTCCCGCCTCGAGCTGCCCGAGATGCACGGCCACGTCTGGCACGGTTACCTGCCGTTCGTCGAACCAGGCCAGCGCTACGGCTTTCGCGCCCACGGCCCGTTCGATCGCGACAAGGGCCAGCTCTACAACTCAAAGAAGCTGCTGCTCGACCCCTACGCGCGCGCCATCACGGGGGAGGTCCTCGACGATCCGTCGCTGCTCGCGTACAAAGCCGGTCGGCCCGACATCCCGAGCACCCTCGACAGCGCGGCATCGATGCCCCGCTCGGTGCTCGTGAGCCCCTACTACGACTGGGGCAGCGATCATCCCCCCGATGTCCCCATCGCCGACACGGTCATCTACGAAGTGCACGTCAAGGGCGCCACGCAGCGCCACCCGGACGTGCCGGAGGCGCTGCGGGGCACCTACCTCGGGCTCACCCACCCCGCCTTTGTCGAGCACCTGCAGCGGCTGGGCGTCACGGCCGTCGAGCTGCTGCCCATCCACGAGCACGTCGACGAGCCCTTCCTGGTGAAACGGGGCCTGCGCAACTACTGGGGCTACAACACCATCGGCTTCTTCGCCCCGCACCAGGCCTACGCCGCGGGACACACCGCCACGGGGCAGGTGCAGGAGTTCGCACGATGGTGAAGGCGCTCCACGAGGCCGGGCTCGAGGTCATCCTCGACGTGGTCTACAACCACACGGGCGAGGGCAACCACCTCGGACCGACGCTGTGCCTCAAGGGCTTCGACAACCGCTTCTACCGGTGGCAGCCCGACGACCCCGGCGTGTACCTCGACTTCACGGGCACCGGCAACAGCTTGAACATGGACCACCCGTTCGTGCTGCAGATGATCATGGACTCCCTGCGGTACTGGGTGACCGAGATGCATGTCGACGGCTTCCGCTTCGATCTTGCGGTCACGCTCGCCCGGGACAACTACCGGCCCGACCGGCTCTCGGCCTTCTTCGACCTCATGCAACAGGACCCGGTGCTGGATCGGGTCAAGCTGATCGCCGAACCGTGGGACGTCGGCGCGGGCGGCTACCAGGTCGGGAACTTCCCTCCAGGCTGGAGCGAGTGGAACGGCAAGTACCGCGACTGCGTGCGGGACTACTGGAGGGGCGACAGCGGCGTGCTCCCAGAGTTCGCCACGAGGCTGGCCGGCTCGAGCGACCTCTACTCGCTGGAGGGGCGCACGCCATACGCCAGCATCAACTTCGTGACCGCTCATGACGGCTTCACCCTGCGCGACCTCGTCACCTACGACGACAAGCACAACGAGGCGAACAAGGAAGCCAACCGGGACGGCACCGACGACAACCGCTCGTGGAACTGCGGCGTCGAGGGCCCCACCGACGACCCGGTGGTGAACGCGCTGCGCTCGCGCCAGCAGCGGAACTTCCTGACGACGCTGCTGCTCTCGCAGGGCACACCGATGCTGGTCGGTGGCGACGAGTTCGGGCGCACCCAGCAGGGCAACAACAACGCCTACTGCCAGGACAGCGACATCTCGTGGTTCGACTGGGGACCCTTCGACCAGGATCTCGCCACCTTCACCGCCGGCCTCATCGCGCTGCGCAAGCAGCACCCCGTCCTGCGCCGACGACGCTTCCTCTCCGGGACCGCCGTCGATGGGGGCCTCCCCGACCTTGCCTGGCTGCGCCCCGACGGCCAGGTGATGGAGCCCGAGGACTGGGGAGCTGGCGTGCTGTCGGTGGGTGCGTTCTTCAACGGCGACGCCATCACCGAGCGGGGGACGAACGGCGAACGCCTCGTCGACCACAGCTTCTTCCTCTGTTGCAACTCGTACTGGGCGCCCGAGACCTTCCACCTGCCCGCGACGTTCGGCGACGGCTGGGAGGTGGTGGTCGACACCGGCGCCTGGACCGTCGCCACGACGGGCAAGCTCGCTGGTGGCGACGCCGTGGCTGTCGGGGCGCGGGCCATGGTGGTGCTGCGCCGACCCCCGATCACCGGCACCTGACAGCGCCCCGGTAGCGTCATCCGCTCATGAGCGACGCCACCACGACGCTGCAGGGCCTCACCGCCGCGGAGGTGGCAGAGCGGGTTGCCGCGGGCAAGGTCAACACCGCCGACCACCGCTCGACGCGCACTATCGGCGAGATCATCCGGGCCAACATCTTCACCCGGTTCAACGCGATCATCGCGGTGCTGGCCGGCACCGTGCTCGTGCTCGGCGAGTACCGCGACGCGCTGTTCGGGTTCGTCATGGTGCTCAACATCCTCATCGGGGTGGTACAGGAGTGGCGCGCCAAGGTCACCCTCGACCGCTTGTCGCTCGTGAGCGCACCAAAGGTCACCGTGTGGCGCGACGGTGGCCCACAGGAGATCGCCAGCGAGCAGGTCGTGCTCGACGATGTCTTCGAGCTGCACCCCGGCGACCAGATCGCGGTCGACGGCGAGATGCTCCAGTCCGACGGGCTCAGCGCAGACGAATCCCTCCTCACGGGCGAATCCGACGCGGTCGAGAAGCAGGTCGGTGACACGGTGATGTCGGGCAGCTTCGTGGTCGCGGGCGGAGGCCTGGCCCGGGCCACGGCCGTAGGCGCCGACTCGTACGCCCAGAAGCTCACGGCCGAGGCCAAGAAGTTCCGCGCCCAGAAGTCCGAGCTGGCCAGGGGGATCGACCGCATCCTCCAAGTGGTGACCTGGGCCATCATCCCCACCGCCCTCATCCTGTTCTTCGGCCAGAGGGCCGACGGCGACTCGACACGTGAAGCCATCATCGGCTCGGTCGCCGGCGTGGTCGCCCTGGTGCCGCAGGGCCTCGTGCTCCTGCTCTCGATGGCCCAGGCCGTTGCTGTCATCCGCCTTGGCCGCAAGAAGGTGCTGGTACAGCAGCTCCAGGCCGTAGAAACCCTGGCTCGGGTCACTGTGCTCGCGACCGACAAGACCGGCACGCTCACCGACGGGGAGGTGAGCCTCGAGCAGGTCGAACCGCTCGATGGGACGGAGCCGGCCACGGCGACGGAGGCGCTCGCCGCCATTGCCTCGGCCGACGAGTACCCGAACGCCACGATGCTGGCCATCCGCCACGCCTCGTCGGCGGCCCCCGGCTGGACGGCCCGAGGCCGCATCCCGTTCGACTCCAGCCACAAGTACAGCGCCGTCGACTTCGGTGACCACGGCGCCTGGTACGTCGGCGCCCCGGAGATCCTCCTGCCCGCCGATCACCCGGTTCAACCGAAGGTGCAGGCCCTCGCGGCCGAGGGGCTGCGGGTGCTGCTGCTCGCCCGGGCGTCGGCCATGCCGCCAGCAGGCACCCTGCCGGCCGACCTCGGCGCGGCCGCCATCGTCACGTTCAGTGACAACATCCGCAGCGACGCCGCCGACACCATCGAGTACTTCCTT
>CAZTVJ010000337.1:0-17408 GCA_964616935.1 uncultured Acidimicrobiales bacterium
GGCGCAGCGCCTCGTCGCGAGTCCGCCCCCGCACTCGCCGAGGGCGGCTCTCACCCGGCACCCGGTAGGTGGCCCGCCACACCCCGTCGGCCTCGCGGTAGAGCGATCCCTCGCCGTTGGCCGCCTTGCCGTTGACCGTGAACGAGCCGTCGGCGGCCTTCGCACGCTTGCCTCGGGGTGGCCTGGCCACGCTCCCAGCCTACCCCCGCCGGGAGTAACCGGGAGTAACGGCGGGAGTAACGCTCCCTGGCACGCACGGCGACGCATTGGCACGGAACGGACATCGTCCCTGCTCAGAGGATTACGAGACGGACGGCGGGCCACGGATCGAAACAGCATTGCACCAGCCAGCGGAAGGAGTGGGATTCGAACCCACGGAGACCCGAAGACCTCAACGGCTTTCGAGGCCGTCCCATTCGTCCGCTCTGGCATCCTTCCGGGCGGGCACGTTAGCCGCTGACCCAGTCGGCTCACCCCCGCCGTTCGGCGAAGAAGTCGCTCAGCAGCTCCGCTGACGCCTCGGCCAGCACGCCGTGGGTGACGGGCGGGTTGTGGTTCAACCGGGGGTCGGCGCAGACGTTGTACAGCGACGCCGTGGCCCCAGCCTTGAGGTCCGCCGCGCCGTAGACGAGCTGCCCGATCCTGGCGTTGAGCAGCGCTCCGGCGCACATCACGCAGGGCTCGAGGGTGACGACCAGCGTGCAGTCGTCGAGCCGCCAGCGGCCGAGCACCCGAGCGGCATCCCGCAGCGCGAGCACCTCGGCGTGAGCGGTGGGGTCCTGCTGCAGCTCCCGCTCGTTGTGTCGCCGGGCGATCACCTTGCCGCCTTGAACCACCACGGCGCCGACGGGCACGTCGCCGTGCGCGAGCGCGGCCTCGGCCTCCCCAAGGGCGACCTGCATGGCCGCCACGTCGTCGACGACCGTTGCGCTCGGCTCGTTCATGGCGGAGGGAGTGGGATTCGAACCCACGGTGAGTTGCCCCACACACGCTCTCCAGGCGTGCCGATTCGTCCGCTCTCGCATCCCTCCGGGGCCCTGCGGGCAGTCCGTCAGGCTAGCCGACGTCCCTCGGTGCCCGACCCCGGGGTAACGTCAGGTCCGCTTCGCCCGCCGGGTGAGGTGGCGACCGGGTCCTGTGCAACGCCAGCCCGTGAACCAGGTCAGGGCCGGGAGGCAGCAGCCTTCAGCGGAACCTGTCGTGTGCCGCAGGCCACCTGGTCGTCACCTCAGCCGGCGGGCGGTGTCGCGTGTGGCACGCTGCGGCGATGAAGGTTCGGATCGGGGTCGCGGTCGGCGGTAGCAGCGCGGTGTCAGTCGACCGCTTCGGCGAGGTGGTGGACGACCTCGACCGTCTCGGCTTCGACTCCATCTGGCTGCCCGAGACGTTCCTCGGCCCTACCTTCGACCCGCTGGTCGGCTTGGCGTTCGCCGCCGCCCGCGTGCCTCGCCTCAAGCTGGGCACCCACCCCATCGTGCCCGGCCGCAACGCCTTCCGGCTGGCGAGGGCGCTGGCCGAGCTGGACCGGCTCTCCGGTGGACGTCTGCTCGTCACCGCGGTGCTCGGGTTGGACGATCCCGCGGAGCGAGCGGCCCAGGAGCTACCGAGTGGCGACCGGGGCGTGGCCCTCGGTACCACCATGGCCGTGCTGCGCGATCTGTGGGCTGGCGTCGCGGTGAACGGCTCGACACTCCCGGTACGACCGCTACAGGACCCCCTCGAGCTGTGGATGGGAGGCCGCAGCGAGCCTGCGCTGCGGCGAGTGGGACGGCTCGGGGACGGGTGGTTGACCGGGGCGCAGGACCGGGCCGAAGCGGTGGCCGGCAAGGCCGTCATCGAGGCCTCCGCCGCCGAGCACGGACGAACGATCTCTCCCGAGCACTTCGGCGCCAACATCGCCTACGCCCGCAGGCCGCTCCCCGAGGCGGTGCGCCAGGCCATGACGGCCAGGGCCAAGGGCGCTGACATCGATGCCCTCGTGCCCGTCGGCCGCGCCGCGCTGCGCGATGCGGTCGCAGCCTGGGTCGCTGCCGGCTTCTCGAAGTTCGTGGTGCGGCCGGCCGTCCCCCCCGATGACTGGCGGGCCGAGCTGGAGATGCTGGCCGAAGACATCGAAGGCCTGCCGACGTAGGTCGGTCCCCGGCCCGGGAACGGTGTCCCACCGCGCCGGTAGCATCGCCTCGATGGCCTACCAGTCGCTCTACCGGCGCTACCGACCCCGCCGCTTCAGCGAGCTGCGGGGCCAGGATCACGTGGTGATGGCGCTGCGCAACGCCGTCCGGGACGACCGCGTCGGCCACGCCTACCTGTTCAGCGGGCCCCGGGGCACCGGCAAGACATCGTCGGCCCGCATCCTGGCCAAGGCCCTGAACTGCGAGCGACCGATGGACGGCGAACCGTGCTGCGAGTGCGCGTCATGCCTGGCCGTGGAGGCCGGCACCAGCTACGACGTCCACGAGCTCGACGCCGCCTCGAACAACGGCGTCGATGCCATGCGGGATCTGATCGACAAGGCGATGCTCGGCACGCCAGGACGCCACAAGGTGTACATCCTGGACGAGGTCCACATGCTCTCGAAGGCCGCCGAGGCCGCGCTGCTGAAGACGCTGGAGGAACCTCCGTCGCACGTCGTGTTCGTGCTGGCCACCACCGATCCGCAGAAGGTCAGCGCCACCATCGTCAGTCGCACGCAGCACCTCCAGTTCCACCTGCTGCCGATGGACGAGCTGGAGGCCCACGTGCGCTGGGTGGTCGACGATGCCGGGCTCGAGGTCACCGACGACGCCATCGATGCCGTGCTCCGCCAGGGCGGCGGCTCGGCGCGCGACACGCTGTCGGCGCTCGAGCAGGTCGTCGCGGCCGGCGGCCTGGCCC
This sequence comes from uncultured Acidimicrobiales bacterium, assembly GCA_964616935.1. Taxonomy (GTDB): domain Bacteria; phylum Actinomycetota; class Acidimicrobiia; order Acidimicrobiales; family Ilumatobacteraceae; genus CAZTVJ01. Next base: position 2,875 of record CAZTVJ010000337.1, read on the forward strand.
CGGACGACGAACCGCTCGACGACGTGGTCGAGGCGCTCATCGCCCGGGATACCGGCGCGGCCCTCGCCGGCGTCGCGAAGGCCACCGCGGCCGGGCGCGACGCCCGAGCGCTCACCGAGCGGCTCGTGGCCCAGCTCCGCGACGCCTTCTTGTCGCTGTTCGCCCCCGAGCTGGTCGACCTGCCCGACCGGGATGCCCACAAGGTCGCCGACCAAGCCAAGCGCCTCGGACCGGCAGCGGCGGTGCGGGCGCTCGAGGTGCTCGGCGAGACGCTGGTCGACTTCCGCCACGCTCCTGACCCGCGACTGCTGCTCGACGTGGCCCTCGTGCGACTCACCAACGCGCAGGCCGCCACGTCGATCGAGGCACTGCTCGGCCGCATCGAGCGGCTCGAGCGCCAGCCGGAGCGAGGCACGTCCTCGGTCGAACGAGTCGTCCCGGCGCGCGACGACACCACGACGCCCACGCCCGCCCAGGCCTCGCCGGCTTCGCCGAGTCCACGGCGAGCTGATGCCACCGGGCCCGTCCGGTCCGCCACCGAAGGCGCAACGGCCCGCCCAGCCATGCCCGCCCGACCGGTCAGCACTCCGCCGGACCCGCTGCCCACTGGTGCTCCCGTGGCCGAGCCCCCGGCCTCGCAGGCCCCGGCCACGCAGCCCCCAGCCTCGCACCCGGCCGAGCCGACCGCCTCCGAACCGCCGCCCGCTGCCGGCGGTCCCGTGCCTTCGCGAGACGAGCTCAGCATGGCATGGGGCGATCAGGTGCTACCGAAGCTGAAGGGCATGGCGCGGGCGCTCTACAGCCCGGGCCGCTTCGTCGAGTCCGACGGTGACACCGCCGTGTTCGCCCTGCCACCCAACCACCCGCTGCACCGGTGCGAGCCGTTGCGCCCCGAGGTGGAATCGGCGCTCGCCGGCTACTTCGCGCGCGCCGTGCCCGTCCGCCTCGTCGTCGACCAGGGCCAAGTGGCGCGACCGCTCGAACCCGACGACGAGCACATCGACCCGTCCGACCTGGTCGACGCCCGACCCGCCGATGTCCCCTCGCCGCTGGAACAGCTGGCGCAGGCGTTCCCCGGCGCCGAGATCGTTGATGGAGACGCGACATGAGTGATGCGCCCGACCTGAACGCGCTCCTCCAGCAGGCGATGGAGATGCAGCAGCGCCTGGTGGAAGCCCAGGCCGAAGCCGCCGCGACCGAGGTCGTCGGTCAGGCCGGCGGCGGCCTGGTGCGCGTCACCATGACGGGTGCGGGCGATGTCGTGCGGGTCCGCATCGACGCCGCGGCCGTCGACCCGGCCGAGGTGGACCTGCTCGAGGACCTCGTGCTCGCGGCACTCCACGACGCCGCCGACCGAGCACACGCGCTGCAGGCCGAGGCCATGATCGACCTTGGCGGGTTGGCTGATCTCACCGGGCTGGGCGACCTCGGCTCTCTCGACGATCTCGACGATCTGTGGGGTGGCCCGAGCGGGCGCCTCGGCCCGGCCTGAGGCCATGGCCTCCGCCTACGCCCCGGCTGTCCAGTCCCTCATCGACGAGCTGGGCCGGCTGCCCGGCATCGGCCCGAAGTCCGCACAACGCATCGCCTTCCACCTGCTGAAGATGCCCAAGGAGGACGCAGCTCGGCTGTCCCACGCCATCACCGAAGCGAAGCTGCGGGTCACGTTCTGCACCCGCTGCTTCAACGTCGCCGAAGCCGAGCTGTGCGGCATCTGCAGCGACGACCGTCGCGACGCACGCCAGCTGTGCGTGGTGGAAGAGCCGCGTGACGTCGTGGCCGTCGAGAAGACGGGCGAGTTCCACGGGCGCTACCACGTCCTGCTCGGCGCCATCAGCCCGATCGAGGGCATCGGGCCGGACCAGCTGAAGGTGAAGGAGCTCCTGACCCGGCTCGCACCCGAGGGCGTCGAGGAGGTCATCCTCTGCACCAACCCGAACGTCGAGGGAGAAGCCACGGCGCTCTACCTCGCGCGGCTGCTCAAGCCACTTGGCCTCGTCGTCACCCGTATCGCGAGCGGCCTTCCCGTGGGAGGCGACCTCGAGTACGCCGACGAACTCACGTTGGGACGGGCGCTCGAAGGGCGCCGCTCGGTCGAGACCTAGCTCCAGATCGATCGACCGGGGAGCAACACTGAGATGCCGCCCGCCGGAGGCGGTGCGGGCGGTCACCCACCCCGGCGAGCGGCACCTCAGATCATGAAGAGCCCGTTCCGTTCGACCCCGGGGGAGAGGGCGAACCCGAACGAACTCGTTGCAGTTACGTTACAACAATGTCGAAGCGATGACAAGTGCTTCGAACAGGTAAATCGCGGACGCTGCTTCCGATCGGCCGGACACCGGGCACACATCCCGGCTGCCCGAACAACACCGAAGGAGCCACCCCATGAACCTCTACGGCGCGAACCCCGATGAGCTCGACCACCTCGGCACCACCCTCAAGCGCCAGATCGACACCATCCAGAGCATGATCTCCAGCGTCGGTGGCGTGCTCGGCAGCACGACCTGGATGGGGCCGGCGCGCGAGCGCTTCCAGCAGGACTGGGACGCGACGTTCACCGCAGCGCTGCACCGCATGAACGAAGCGTTCGGCGCCGCCGGCCAGGACTGCCTGCAGCGCAGCGCCGCTCTCCGCCAAGTGATGGGCGCCGCCTGACGGCCACGGTCCGGGAGCCCTTGCCCCCCAAGGGCTTCCCGCGGGTCGGCCGGCGCCTCGTGCCCGGTAGGTTGCCGGCCGACCCACCCCGCCTGGAGACCACTGCCGATGCGCCGACGCCGCTGCACCCTGCTGGCGCTCCCGGTCGTCCTGGTCGTCACCAGCGCCTGCAACGGCGCCGGGCCTACCGCCACCGCGACCACGCTGTCCGGCGGTGTGAGGGTCATGACCGACGTGCCCTTCGCCGCCAACCTCGCGGCCGACCTCTACCTTCCGGCCGAACCCTCCGCCAAGCCCACCATCGTGTGGATCCACGGCGGCGGTTTCACGGCAGGGAGCAAGACGCAGATGAACGGCCTGGCGGCCGAGCTCGCCCGCCGGGGCTACCCCGGCATGGCGATCGACTACCGGCTCAGCGATGGCGGCCCATGGTTCCCCGCGGCTGCGCTGGACGACCCAGCCCTGCGGGCCGCTGCGGCCGACGCCGTCGAGGACGCCGGCAAGGCCGTCGTCTGGCTCCGTTCCGCCGACGGGCGGCGGCGCGGTGTCGGGGGCGAGCGCGTCGTCGTCGCCGGCTACTCCGCCGGCGGAATCACTGCGGCGTCACTCGCGGCCGAGGGCGACGACGCGATCGACGGTGCCCTCGTCGGCGCGATCGCCATCGCCGGTGCCGCCATCGACCCCAGCGCTCTGTCCCCCAGCGCACCGCCACTGCTGCTCGTGCACGGCACGCTGGACGACGTCGTGCCCATCGCCCTGGCCCGCGCCACGTGCGCCTCCGCTGAACGCGTGGCGAGCACCTGCACCGTCGACGCCGTCCCGGGTGCGGGCCACGCGCTGCCCTTCGACGACCCGGACCGAGTCACCTCGTCGATCGAGGCGTTCCTGGCCGCCATCGGCTGAGGCCGCCGAGACCGGGTCGCGGCCTGGCGATACCCTGGGGCGTCCCATGGCACCTGTTCCCACCGGCCCGATCGACGTGGTGGCCCTCGATGGCGACGACACCCTCTGGCGCAACGAGGAGTACTTCGCCGACACCCAGGAGATCTTCCGGGGGTTGGTCGCGCCGTACGCGGACGGTGCCGATCTCGACGCCGAGCTGCACGAGAACGAGCGGCGGAACCTGGAGCTGTTCGGCTTCGGCGTGAAGGGCTTCACCCTGTCGATGATCGAGACGGCGATCGAGGTGAGCCGGGGGCGCATCGGCAGCAGCGAGGTGCAGACCCTGCTCGACCTCGGCAAGGCGATGCTGGCCCAGCCGGTGGAGCTGCTCGACGGCGTCGCGGAGACGGTGACGTCCCTGGCCGACGACTACCGCCTCGTGCTCGTCACGAAGGGTGACCTGCTGCACCAGGAGCAGAAGCTGGCCCGCAGCGGGCTGGCCGAGCTGTTCGCGCACATCGAGATCGTCAGCGAGAAGGACGAGCCCACCTACGAGCGCATCCTGCAACGCCACGCGATCGACCGGGAGCGCTTCGTCATGGTCGGCAACTCGGTGCGCTCGGACATCCTGCCCGTGCTCGCCGTCGGGGCGAGAGCGGTGCACATCCCGGCCGATCTCGTGTGGGTCCACGAGCACGCCGACCACGACGGCAGCGTGCCGACCCTACGCACCATCCGCGACCTGCCCGACTGGCTCGCCTCCGCCTGACAGCTCACTGCCCGGCGAGGCGCTCGACGACCGGGGCGAACGCGACGGCGTTCTGGTCGCCGACGGTCACGTAGGAGATGCCGTACAGCTCACGCCGGCGCTCCAGCTCGTCGCAGATGGCATCGATCGACCCGATCAGGGCGTGCGGGTAGGCCAGCGTCTCGTCGGCGGAGAGCCCGAACATCTTGCCGAAGCCTTCGGCCGTGCCGCGGGCGTCGTCGGTGACGATCGTGAAGTAGGCGCCGATCTCGAGCTCGACGTCGGCGAAGCGATCACCGGCGCCCTCGCGCACCCACTGCACCTTCTGCTGCGTCGCCTCGGCCGTCGACGAGCCGATCCCGTCGGGCCCGATGACACCAGCGCGGTTGTTGAAGTTGAAGCTGACGATGTCGGCCTCGCGACCCGCCAGCTGGAGGACCTTGCGGGACCCGCCACCAACCATGATCGGCGGGTGCGGCCGTTGCACCGGCTTCGGCAACCCCTCGAAGCCGACGGCCCGCACGCCGCTCGCACCCTCGAACGCCGTCTCGCCGTCGGCCATGGTGGCCTTCACGACGGCGATGACGTCGGCCAGCCGCGCGATTCGCTCCCCCGGCGGGTCGAAGCGCACGCCCATGGCCTCGTACTCGTTGGCCAGCCAACCGGCGCCCAGCCCCAGCTCGAGCCGGCCGTCACTGAACAGGTCGACCGTGGCCATCTCCTTGGCCAGCACGACCGGGTTTCGGTAGTCGATGCACAGGACCCGGCAACCGACCCGGATCCGCTCGGTGGCGTCGGCCGCGAGCACCATCGCCGGCACCGCCGCGATGTCCTGCACCGGGTGGTTGGTCGCCGCGAGCGCGGGACCCGGGCCGATGTAGTGGTCGGCCAGCATGAAGCTGGAGTAGCCGAGCGCCTCCGCCTGGCGAGCTTTGTCCTTCCACTCCTTGGCGGACGAAGCGGTGTAGGACTGGCAGCCGAAGCGGAACGGTCGAGGCATGACGAGGGAACGTACCGGCTGCACGCCCCTGGACACCAAGGCCACTCGCCTACAGCTTGCGCAGCGCCACCTCGGTCACCGCGTGGTTCGCCGACTTGCGCAGGATGAGCGAGGCGCGTTCTCGCGTCGGCGCGATGTTCTCCTTCAGGTTCTTGCCGTTGATCTCCGACCAGATGCCCCTCGCGGTGGCCACGGCGTCGTCCCGGGTGAGGTGCGCGAAACGGTGGAAGTAGCTCCGCTCGTCCTGGAAGACGGTGGCGCACAGCGTCAGGAAGCGCTCGACGTACCAGTCCTCGACGTAGGCTTCCTCGGCGTCGATGTAGATCGAGTAGTCGAAGTAGTCGCTGACGAACTCGCTCGAACCGTCTCCCACCTGGAGGACGTTGAGGCCCTCCAGGATGATGATGTCGGGCTGGCGAACCGTGTTCTCCTCGCCGGGCACGATGTCGTAGACGACGTGGCTGTAGACGGGGGCCTTCACCTCGGGCTCGCCGCTCTTCACCGCGGCCAGGAAGTTCAGCAGCAGCCGCGTGTTGTAGCTGTCGGGGAAGCCCTTGCGGTTCATGATGCCCCGGTCGAGCAGGACCGAATTCGGGTAGAGGAAGCCGTCGGTGGTGACGAGGTCCACCTTCGGGTGGTCGGGCCACCGCTTCAGCAGCGCCTGCAGGACGCGAGCGAACGTGCTCTTGCCCACCGCCACGCTGCCGGCTACGCCGATGATGTACGGCATCTTCGGTGCCAGGGTGCCAAGGAACGTCGCGGACACCTTCTGCAGGTTCTGCGACGCCGCCACGTACAGGTTGAGCAGGCGGGTGAGGGGCAGGTACACCTCCGCCACCTCGTCGAGGGAGACCTGCTCGTTCAGGCCTCGGAGCTGTTCGAGATCGTGCTCGCGCAGGGTGAGGGGCGTGGCGGCGCGCAAGTCGGCCCACTCGCCGCGGTCGAAGGTGAGGTAGCGGGACGTCGCCACGAGCGGCGACTGTAGACAGCACGACCTCGCACCACCGCTTCGGCGCTCGACTCGGCCAACATGGCGAGCGTGACGATGGCCGGTCCGATCCCCGCCGACAGAGCCGACCGCCGTCGGCGCGGTGCATGGTCCACGCCGCCCCGGCTGGTGGACCACCTGCTCGATGTGGCGCTGGAGCCCGTCCTCGCCCAGCGTTCGTCGCCGGTCGGGTTGCGGGTGCTCGACCCTGCCTGTGGCGACGGACGCATCCTCGTCGCCGCGGCGCACCGGATCGCCCGGCGGTTCGCCGTCACCGTCGACGAGGCCGCGAGGTGCCTCGTCGGCGTCGAGCTCGACGGCGCCACCGCCGAGCAGGCGCGGGCGAGGCTCGGTCCGAGCGGGACCGTCGTCAGCGGCGATGCGTTGGGGTTGGACTGGGACACGACCTTCGACGTCGTGGTGGGCAACCCGCCCTACCTCAACCAGCTGGCCGCCGCCACCTCCCGGCGCGGTCGGTCCCCCTGGGGCGGCGGGCCGTACGCCGATGCCGCCGTCGCCTTCCTCGGTCTCAGCCTGCAGCTCGCCCGCCCTGATCGCGGCCGCGCCGCACTCGTGCTCCCCCAGTCGGTACTGGCCACCCGAGACGCCGCCGGGGTACGGGCCGGCGCACTCGCCGGGGCCCGGCTGGAGTCCCTCTGGTGGGCGGGGGAGCAGGTGTTCGACGCCGATGTCCTCACCTGCATCGCCGGCTTCGTCCGCAACGAAGCTCAGGTGGACGTGCGCCTCTGGCGTGGCGCGAGGTTCGAGGCGCTGGCGCCAGCGGACGGTCGCGACCTGGTCACGCGGCCGACGTGGTCCCACCTCGTGGCCGATGCCGCCGGCATCCCCGTGGTCGTTGCGCGCACGGACGGATGCCTGGGCGACTGGGCCAACGCCACGGCCGGCTTCCGCGACCAGTTCTACGGACTGGCGCCATTCGTGCACGACGGGCATGGCGAGGCGCCGCTCGTGACCGTTGGTCTCATCGAGCCGGGTCGCTCCGCGTGGGGGGAGCGCCCAGCGCGCTTCGCCGGGCAGCGCTACGACCGGCCCGGCGTCGACGTCGCCGCACTGGAGCGGGCCGACCCTCGCCTGGCCCGCTGGGTGGCCGCGCGCCGGGTGCCCAAGGTCCTGCTGGCCACCCAGACGCCCGTCTTGGAGGCTGCCGTCGACGAGGCCGGCACGTGGGTGCCGAGCGTGCCGGTGATCTCCATCGAGCCCCGGCCCGGCGCCGACCTCTGGTCGATCGCCGCGGTCCTGGGCTCCCCCGTCACGTCGGCCTGGGCGGCGGGCACCTACCTCGGTGCCGGCCTCGGCGCGACGGCCATCAAGCTCAGCGCGCGTCAGGCGCTCACCTTGCCGTGGCCCGCCGGCCCGCTCGACGAGGCCGCGGCACTTCTACGCCACGGGGATCTCGACGCAGCCGCGATCGCCTCGATGCGCGCGTACTGCGTGGAGGATGACGAGGTGCTGGCGTGGTGGCGGGGCCGGGTCAGCGGCGCTCGGCCGCGGCCCGCTCGGGCGACTGGCTGCTGACCGCTCCAGGCGAAGTGAGCACGTCCGCCCCGTCGTCGGTCACCAGCACCGTGTGCTCGAACTGCGCGGTGCGCTTGCCGTCCGCGGTGAGCGCCGTCCAGCCGTCGTCCCACATGACGTGGCGCCACGTGCCCATGGTGATCATCGGCTCGATGGTGAACGTCATCCCCGGACGCAACGTGGTGGTGGCGTTGGGGTCGTAGTAGTGCATGACCTGCAGGTCGGTGTGAAACTGCTCGCCGATCCCGTGGCCGATGAAGGCGCGCACCACGCCGAACCGGTTGGCCTTGGCATGGCCCTCGATGGCGGCGCCGATGTCGCTGAGCGGCCGACCGGGCACCACAGCCTCGATGCCCCGCCACGTGCACTCCTCCGTGACGCGCACGAGGCGCTGCGACTCCGGGTCGACGTCGCCCACCAGGAACGTGGCGTTGGTGTCACCGTGGACTCCACCAAGGAAGACGGTGACATCGAGGTTGATGATGTCACCGTCCTTGAGCACGGTCGTGTCCGGGATGCCGTGGCAGATCACCTCGTTGACCGATGTGCAGACGCTCTTCGGGAAGCCGTTGTAGTTGAGGGGGCTGGGGTAGGCGCCCCGCTCGATGGCGAGGTCGTGGACGTAGACGTCGATCTCGTCGGTCGTGATGCCGGGCCGGACCATGTCGCCCGCAAGGCGCAGCACCTCGGCCGCGACCCGGCCGGATTCCCGCATCCGCTCGATGATCTCCGGGGACTTGATGCGCGGCTCGTTCCACCGCTCGGGATGTCCGGTGTCCGCGTAGCTGGGCCGGGCGATGTGCTCGGGCACGGGCCGATACGGGCTGACGGAGCCCCTCAGGACCCGCCCCTCCAGTGGCTTGTGGCACCGCTTGTACTTGCGACCGCTCCCGCACCAGCACAGGTCGTTGGAGCGGAGCAGCGTGCCGGAGCCGGACATGGGCCCCAGGCTAGAGGCTGCCCCCGCCACCCGCGCCCGCGCCGAGGGAAGCGCCAGCACCGAGGCGCACTTGCCACGAGGAGAAGGCGAAGCTGACGACGAGCCCGCCAATCAGCGCGGCGAAGCGAGCAACCCGGCGCTGGCGGCCAGGGCCGTGGCCAGGGCCGCCGCTCGCTCGACGACCGCGCCGACGTAGTGCCCGGCGAGGACGCTGCTGCCCTGCATGGGCGGATCGCCCAGGGAGCGCAGCAAGGCCAAGGGATCGCTGGCGGGCTCGATCGGTTCAGGGTCGGCGAGGGGCGGCACCGGCCGCCAGATGTCGACCGGCTTGGGCGCGGACGATCGGTCGCCCGGACGACCCTGAGGCCGCTTGCGGCGGGGTGCGTTCATGTCTGGTCCTCGGTGAGCAGGGCGTCAGGGCGCAGCCCGAGCGCGAGCCGAAGCTGGTCGGGGTCGAGATCGGCGAGCGAGCTGGACTTCGGTAGCACGAGGTCAGCGATGTGCCGCTTGCCGGCCACGACCTCCTCGACCCGCTCGTCCACGGTGCCGGGGCACACCAACCGGTGCGAGATGACGGTGCGCGTCTGGCCGATCCGCCACGCCCGATCCCGGGCCTGGTCCTCCACCGCCGGGTTCCACCAGCGGTCGTAGAGCACGACGTGGCTGGCCGCCGTGAGGTTCAGGCCCGTGCCGCCCGCCTTGAGGGACAGCACCAGCGCGCCGGGCCCCTCTCCCGCCTGGAACTCGGCGACGAGGCGGTCTCGCGCCCCGCGGGCGAGGCTGCCGTCGTAACAGGCGACGGGCACGCCGGTCACCTCCGTGAGGTGGTCGGCCAGCTTGCGGCCCCACTGCGCGAAGTGGGTGAAGATGAGGATTCGCTCACCGGCCGCGAAGACCGACTCGACGATCTCTTCGAGGCGGGCCAGCTTGCCGGAGCGACCGGCGAGCGGCCGGCCGTCGTCGTCGTAGGCCGCCGGGTGGTTGCAGATCTGCTTCAGCGCGGTGATGGCGGCGAGGAGGGCGCCCTGCTTCGGCTCGGCGTCAGCGCCGGCGGTGCCAGCCACGAGACCGTCGAGCACGGCCTGGTAGAGGCCGATCTGCTCGGTCGTCATCGTGCAGTGGTCCAGCTCGTCGATGCGGTCCGGCAGCTCGGCCGCCACCACCGGTTCGCTCTTGGTCCGCCGGAACACGAGGAGCCCGTTGAGGGCCCGCAGGGCGGCTTCCCCCTCGCCGGACATCTGCGCGAGGAACGCCGGACGCGACCCGACCAGACCGGGATTGGTGAAGTCGAGGATCGACCAGAGGTCGCCGAGACCGTTCTCGATCGGTGTGCCGGTGAGGGCCAGGCGGCTTCGGGCCGGTATGCGGCGGAGCTGTTGGGGTGTCTCGTTCGCCGGGTTCTTGATGGCCTGCGCCTCGTCGAGGACCATGCGCGCCCACGGGCGCTCCGCCAACGCGTCGACGTCGCGAACGGCGGTGCCGTAGGTGGTGATCACGACATCGGCCCCTGCCACCTCGGCCTCGAGCTCGTCGGCGGATGCCCGCGACACGCCGTGGTGCACGACCACCCGGAGGCCGGGGGTGAACCGGGCCGCCTCCGCCGCCCAGTTGCCCACGACGGCCGGTGGTGCGATCACGAGCACCGGGCCGCCGGCCGTGGTGCGGGCCAGGTGGGCCAGCACCGTCGGCGTCTTGCCGAGACCCATGTCCAGCGCGAGGCAACCGCCGAGCTCGGCCGCGTCCAGGAAGCCCAACCACGCCAGCGCCTCGGCTTGGTAGCTGCGCAGCTCGCCCACGAAGCCCTCGGGCCGGGTGGTCAGCTCGGTCGAGGCCGTGGCCGCCCGCCGCAGGAGGTCCGTGGCCCAGCCGGTCCCCTCGACCCGAAGCCCGCCCGCGAGCGGCGACCCCTCCAGGCCGATGCCGTGGCGCAGGATGTCGGCGCCGGTGAGCTGTCCCTTCGTCGCCCGTTCGGCGAGCGCCGCCGCGGCTTCCTTCAGGTCGACGCGATCCAGCTCGACCCACTGGCCGCGGGAGCGCACGAGCGGGCGGGCCTCGTTGGCCAGGCGGGCGATGTCGGCCGCGGTCAGCTCGACATCGTCGAACAGCACCGACCAGCGCACGTTGCTCAGCTGGTGGGCGCCGACGACCGAGTCGCCCACCGACTCCGTGAACAGGCGAAGCGTCGGCGTCGGCCGGTGTCGCGAGAGCGCCGGGACCCGCACGTCGAAGCCGGCGGCCTGCAGCGCCGCACCCGTCACCGTCATCAGCTCCCAGGCCTCGGTCTGGCTGAGGACCACCTGGCCCCTCCGCAGCTCACCGGGGCGCATCAGGACAGGCAGGACGCGCTCGAGTCGGGCCAGCTCGTCGGTGAGCGGTCGGGTGTTGCGCCGGTCCGCCAGCGCCGCCTCGATCGGCAGGAGGCGGCCCTTGGCGCCGGGGCCGAGCACGGAGAGGAACCACGCATCTCGGTTGTCGGGTGGCTCGAGCTGGACGACCAGCGTCGGTCGGGCGCTGCTGGTCGCCGACCGACCCCACTGGTCGAGCCGCCTCGACACGTCGCCGGCGAGGGCCGCCGGCACTCGGAACGACGAGCCGTCGAGCCGGGTGATGAACGCTTCCGCAACCTGGGCCGCGGTGGTCGTGGTGGGTGGCGGTGCCGGCAGCTCCAGCCGGGCCGCCGCCTCCGAGACGATGGCGTCGACCACGGCCCCGAGCACGGCCACCGTCGTGGCCCGCGCATCGGCTGGCGCCACCGCGACGACGGCGCCGGGCATGCTGGCCGCCAGCCGGGCCAGCTCCGCATCCTCGACGAGGGCCGGCACCCACTGCACGGCGGTGTCCACGAACCGGTCGTCGGGCCGCCGGTCGCTCCGCAGCGTCGGCACCACAGCGCCCTGGGCGACCCGCCGAGCGGCAAGGAGCGCCACCTGACCCAACCAGGCCACGCTGGCCCCCACGCCCGCGCGTCCCAGCCCGCCGGCGACCGCGATCAGCCAGCCCAACGACTCCCGCACCGGGATGGTCAGCGCATCGGCCCGGTCACCGGATGGCAGCACGACCGGGGGATGCAGCGTCCAGCCGAGCGCGGGACCACCGATCGCCTCCAGCCGGTCCGCGAGCTCGCTGTTGTCCGCCGGTGCCGTACCGGGGCCCGCGGCCCACACCACGACCTGCCCGGCCGACCACGACGCCTGCAGCCGCACCTCGCCCGTCGTCTCCGCCAGCACGGCCGCCACGGCGGGGCCGGGGGCGCCGGACAGCAGGTTGTCGACGGCCTCCAAGCGAGCCAGGTCGTCCGCGATGTCCGCAACGATCTGATCGCGCTCGGGGCCGGTCAGGCGCCGCACCGCCTCGAGGTTCTCCTGCGTCTCGGCGATGAGGCGGGCGAGCGCGTGTCGCCACGCCCGCGGGTCGGCCTCGAGCAGCGCGAGCTGCTCGGGGGTCGCCCGGCCCTCGGCCACCGCCCAGGTGGCCGCTTCTCGATCTCGTGTGGCGTGATCCATGCGCGCCGCGACGCTCCCTGCGCCGCGCTCCCCGTCGACGTGACGAGAGAGCAGTCCGCTGAGCGTCTCGGGAGAGGCTCGGAACCGACCACTCCCACCGCTCACCCGAGCGGGACGCCGAACACGAACACGTTACCCGTCCGGGAGGCGGGTGCCACCACTCCCGGTCGCGCCGAGCCCGAGCCACGGGAGGGCGAGGGCCACCGAGTCGGGCAGGAAGGGCTGGCGCTCGAGGAGTGCCGGCAGGTCCGCCAGACCGACGAAGCGGGCCTCCACCACCTCGCCGTCGGCAAAGGTGAACGGTCCGTCGTGCGCAACGCGGTACACACGCCCGATGAGGCGGACATCACCATCCTCGTAGGACCCCCCGCCGAGCGGCTCGAGCACGGCACCGGCGATCCCGATCTCCTCGTCCAGCTCGCGCACCGCGGCCTCGTCATAGCCCTCCCCGGCCCGCACGACACCCCCGACCGCCAGGTCCCACCGGTCCGGCCACACGTCCTTGGCCGGGCTGCGCCGGTGCACCAGCACCTCGCCACGCGACGACACGACGAGCACGAACACGGCCCGGTGGCGCAGGTTCTCGGCCCGCATCCGTGAACGCGAGGCGGTGGCGACGACCCGGTCCTGATCGTCGACCACGTCGACCTGCTCGACGGGCTCGCTCACCGGCGTCGCTCCAGCTACGGGCGTCATCCGCGCAGCAGCTCCTCCTTGAGGTCCCGCTTCAGGATCTTGCCGGCGGGGTTGCGGGGCAACGGCGCATCGAGGAGCCACACGCGCACCGGCACCTTGAACGCGGCCAAGCGCTCGGCGACGTGCCCGCGCAGCTCGTCCTCGGTCACGGTGCTCCCGGGCAGGACGAACACCACCGCCCCGACCTCTTCACCCAAGACCTGGTGCGGGATGCCGATGACCGCGGCGTCACTCACCGCGGGATGCTCGTACAGCGCGGCCTCGACCTCCACGCAGTAGACGTTCTCGCCGCCCCGGATGATCATGTCCTTGGCTCGGTCCACGATGTACACGAAGCCCTCGTCGTCGATGCGGGCCACGTCACCGGAGTGCAACCAACCCTCGGTGAAGCTGTCGTTGGTGGCCTCGGGCTTGTTGAAGTAGCCCTTCACCACGTTCGGCCCCTGGATCCACAGCTCGCCGACCTCGCCCGCCACCATGGTCTCGCCGGCCGCACCGACGACCTTGACGTCGCACACGGCCACCGGCACACCGACGCTGTCGGGCTTGCGGAGGTAGTCCGCGCCCGAGTTCATGGTCGTCACGGACGACGTCTCGGTGAGGCCGTAGCCGTTGCTCGGTGTGCGACCAGGGAACATCGCCTCGATCCGCCGCAGCAGCTCGGGCGCGGCCGGCGCCCCTCCGTAGCCGATCGACTTCACGCTCGAGATGTCCCGGGAGGCGAAGTCGGGATGGTCGAGGACCTGCCACACCATGGCCGGCACCCCGCCGAAGGTGGTGACGCGCTCGCGCTCGATCAGCTCGAGGGCGCGCCCCGCATCCCACTTGTGCATGATGACGATCCTGCCGCCGAAGAACAGGTTGGCGACGAGCACCGAATGGCATCCGGTGGCGTGGAAGAAGGGCACGCTGAGGAGGTAGGCGTTCTGCTCGCTCGTGCGGGTGGCGGCGCTGGCCGCCATGCCGGGATCGGTGGCCCGCAGCGCGGCGCGAGCCTGCGCGAACGCGAGGCTGAGGAGGTTCGTGCAGATGTTGCGCTGCGTCCCCAGCGCGCCCTTCGGCCGGCCCGTCGTGCCCGATGTGTAGAAGATGGTGGCGTCGTCCTCCGGGTCGACCGCCACCTCGGGCAGCTCCACCGAGACGGGCACCTCGCCCAGGACGTCATCGAAGCGCCAGAGCCCCTCGGCCAGCGGGTCGTCGCCCGGCTTGGCCACGACAACCGCACGCAGGAGCGGCAGCGTCGGGAGGTGCTCGGCCAGCCGCTCGGCCCGCTCGGCGTCGACGAAGGCGACGACCGAGCCGGAGTCCTCGAGGCCGTACTCCATCTCCGCCCCGGTCCACCACGCGTTCAGTGGCACCACCACGGCGCCCGCAGCGGTGATGGCCCAGAACGCCACCGACCACTCGGGGTAGTTGCGCATCGCGATGGCCACCCGATCTCCTGGCTGCACGTCGAAGCGGTCGCGGAGCACGTGGGCCAGGTGGGCGGCCTGGCGGTAGTGGAGGTCGTACGTGATGCGGTCGTCCTCGTACACCAGGAACACCCTGTTGCCGTGGGCTCGGCTGGCCTCGAGCACCGCTCGCAG
>CAZTVJ010000338.1:0-2366 GCA_964616935.1 uncultured Acidimicrobiales bacterium
GCGGCTGTCGCAGGCGACGGCGGAGATCAGCCTCCTCGACGTCGGTCGGGTCTCGGTGGCGCTGTCCGCGACGTATGCCGCGCTGACGGAGGCCCTTGCGACCCAGCCGCCAGGCTCCGTGCTCAGGGCCCGGCTCGATCTCGTCGTCGGCGAGACCGACCCGCGACCTGATCTGGCGCGCATCGCTCTCAACGTGGGTCGGGTGGCGGACCGCTTCGCCGAAGCAGCCGCCACGGTCGGGCTCACGACCGCGCCGGATCGCAGTGAGGTGGTTCTGATCTCGGGCGGTCTGGCGGGCGCCTTCGCGCCGCTCGCCCCGATCGGGGCCAAGGGTCACCAGCTGCTCGCGATCATCGGCGCGGACACTGCTTCATCCGACGGTGAAGGCCTCGATCTGCGGAACGCGGTCGTCGACGCGCTCGAGCGGCTCGGGCCGGCGGCGATCCTGGCGCCGTTCGGTGCGGTCCTCGGCTCGCTGCGCGCCCGGCTCGTCGTGCTGGTGCACGACGGCCTGGTCCTCCCTCTCACGGCGGGCGTCGGTGAGCTGCAGGCCCTGCTCGACGCGCTCTCGGTCGACACCCTGCTCGGCGGCTTCACCGCGGTCCGCACCGAGCTGCTGAGCCTGGTCGACGAGATCCGGCCCACGGTCGTGCTCGCCGATGTCCTCGCATCGTTCGAGCTGCTGCGCACCACCCTCGCCACGCTTGATCCACTCGCGCCGGTCCGCATCGCCATGGACACCCTGGAGGCGACGGTGACGACGTTCGCCTCGGAGTTCTCGCCCACCGTGTTGCTGGCGCCCGTGCAAGCCGTCTACGACGATGTGGCCGGCCTGGTCGGCGCGCTCGACGTGGTCGGGCTGATCGAGCCGGTGCTCGGCGCGCTCGACGACGTGGGCCGCCAGGTCGATGCGGGTCTCGACGGCGTCATCGACGCGCTCGGTGAGCTGAAGGCCGCGTGCGAGTCCGACGGCGGGCCCATCCCCGGGCTCGACCTCTCGATGGCCGCATCGGTCGACGTCGGCGGAGGTTTCGGGCTGTGAGCGGGATCCGCGCATGAGCTCGCTCGTCCAGCCGACGGCCGTGGTCGCCCTGGCGAACGCCCGGCTCCGCGACGCCGCCGAGCAGCTCGGCCGCAAGCTCGACGCCACGACCGTCAACGTCAAGGTCGGGGGCGTGGCGAGCGCGGTGGCGCGGAGCCGCTTCGGCGCGACCGAGCGTCGAGTGCTCGGATTGCTGCGGGCGGCCAGCGAGATGATGGGTGGCGGCGACCAGGCCGCCGTCGCCACGAGCAGCCCCTTGTACCCGGGACCGAGTCGCTTCGCGGTGCTCGGCACCGTGGGGTTCGAGCTGGCCTCCTATGCGGACCTGTTCGCTGCCAGTGGCGACTGGCGGGCCGCCACGATGCGACGCGGAACCCCCGACCCTCATCGTTCCCTGGTCGTCGTGCCGACGACGACGTTCGCCAACGCCGCCGGACGGGGCGTGGTCGACGCCGCCGCCGCCGCACCGGCGGCGGCCCGGGCGCAGCGGACCAGGCGGGCCGAAGCGTTCGCGATGGGCATGATGGGAGCCGTCGCGCACGGCGTCGTGATGGGACCGGTCCAGCGGGGGGAGCACCAGCGCTGCACCAGCGCGCGGTGGACCCGCCACCAACCGGCCGCCTTCCTGGCCGACGCCGACGCCGCGGTGCTGCGGCGCCTGGTCGGTGGCACGGACCCGACCACCACCTGGCGTGCCTGGTGGCCGACCGCGGCCGAGAGCCAGCCGCTGTGGGCGGACTACCTGGTTGCGCTCGAAGCCACCTATCACCTGACGGCACGACCGGAGCGGATGCTCGGCTGGGCTTCGTTCGAGCCCAAGCTCGTGCCCGGTGATGCGCTCTCCGTCAAGCGCCTCGAGGACGCGTACGACCGCCTGCTCTCCGACGTGTCGCCGTGGGGGACGGGTACGTGGTTCGCCGTGCTCACCCCCTTCCTCCTGAGCCCCGCCGTGTCGCTGCTCCTCGGCCTCGCGCTGCCCCACGCCCGGCGCTTCATGAACACCGACCCGCTCACGGATCGCTCGTTCACCGAGCTGTTCAGCTTGGCCGAGAGCGTGTCGGCCATCACGCCCTTCATCACGTCGATGGTCATGTGGGCCAACATCCCCGAGCACACCGAGGCGTTCGTGAACGCGCTGGTGCTGTTCCTGCTGCGGGCCGGACTGTTCGGCGGGTGGTTGTCCACCATCGGCACCGAGGACGACGACCCTGCTCCGGGAGCCCGGTACGGCCTGGCCGCCGGGATGATCGCCCTGGACGGGTACGCGCTCGTGCGGGCGCTCCTGGCCAAGGGCGGTGGCCAGCCCGGACGGGCGGTCGTGTTC
>CAZTVJ010000339.1:0-10212 GCA_964616935.1 uncultured Acidimicrobiales bacterium
TCGGCCGGGCCGCCCTGCTTCCTCGACGCCGAGCTCTTCGGCTTCAACATGATCACCGGCGACGAGCTCTCCATCTTCCCCGACGCCACCGTCTTCCTCGACCGGCTGCAGGAGGAGAGGGTCACCACCGGCCGCCTGGTCATCCCCGGCAGCACCGTCACCGCTGGCGCGGGCACGTCCGGCGTGACACATCCGCTGCCGGATGCCGACGTCGAGCGCATCTTCACCGACAAGAAGGCCTACCTGGAGGACTACGCCGCCGACTGGGAGGCCTGGCTGGTCGACGAAAGGGCCTCCTGGCACGAGCCGACGGACGACCTGCTGGCCATCCTGCAGACGTGGTGGGAGCCCCTGCTCACCTCAGCCCCGACGCTGTGCGCCGCGGTCGGAGCCAACGCCCTGGTGCGCCTGGGCGACCTGGACGTCGTGATCGACTTCCCGGCGGGGCAGGTGCGGGTCTGGGCCGGCGAACCGTTCAGCTTCTCCTTCACCATCGACCGACGCCTCGTCGAGACCGTCGTGGCGCGCCGGGCCGTCGACTGGTCGAACGCGCTGTTCCTGTCGTGCCGATTCCGGGCGTGGCGCGGCGGCGACTTCAACGAGTTCCTCTACAACTTCTTCAAGTCCCTGTCCCCGGAGCGCATGGAGCGAGCCGAGGCCGAGGCGCAGATGAAGCGGCGCGAGGTCGACCCGGACAGCGAGGTGGAGGAGGTGCGCCTCGGCGAGTGGATCGTCGAGCGCTACTGCCCGCACCGCGGGGCGGACCTGGCCACCTTCGGCCAGGTCGACGGGTGTGTGCTGACGTGCGAGCTGCACGGCTGGCAGTTCGATCTGGAGACCGGTGCCTGCCTCACGGCCGACGACCGCTCCATCCGATCAAGGCGTGGTGAGGGCGAAGGCGGCTAGAGGGGGTTGGATGGCGGCCGCGGAGCCGTCGTGCACCCAGACCTTCGAACCCATCGGCATGAGGTCGTTGGCCCACACGGCGTCCATGAACGTCGTGGTGACCCGCACGCACCCGTGGGAGGCGGGGTAGCCCGGGATCTTGGGGGCGCCGTGGATGGCGGCGCCGCCGGCGAAGTACTTGGGGCGATAGATCTGGCCGAGGTCGCCCTTGCGCCACCCGACTTCGTGCTGGCGATACACGTCGTGCACGCCGTCGGGCGTGATCGACACGCCGCTGACCGCGCCACCGGTGTTCTTGTTCTTCTCCACGTAGCGCTTACCGGAGCCGGTCGAGGTGTTGACGGCCCAGACCGTGCGGCCGCCGCGGACGACGTAGAGCAGCTGCTTGCCCTTGTCGACCTCCATGAGGTTGCCGCCGGTGGAGCGGGCCATCACCCGGAAGCGGGCCATGCCCAGCCGATCGACGGTCACCTGGTCGGCCACGCCCGTGCGGGGCAGACCCTGGTCCTTCTGGAAGGCCATCACGGCCTGCGTCGTCACGTTCGAGTACTTGCCGTCGGCCGCGTCGAGCCAGAAGCCAAGCTGCAGCAGGCGGTCCTCGACGGCCTTCACCGCCGGTCCGCTGGTACCCGGCCGTGCCGGGGCGAGTGCGGCCGCCAGCGGCGGAACGGGCTCGGGCTTCGGCACGCTCGGGACCGTCGTCGTCGGCGCTGGCGGCGCAGTGGGCTTCGTGGCCGGCTTCGGCGCAGCGGCCACGGGCTGGGCCGCGGCGGCCCTGGGCGGCGCGGGGCTGGGGCCGAGCACGACGATGGCGTCTCTCGACGCACCACATCCGGCCACCACGACCATGAGGCCGGCGACGATCACTCCTGCTGCGCGCACGTGCTTGACCAATGCTCCCGCTCCCGAGAACGGTCCGCCCAGAGCGATGATACGTGGATCGTGCGCCCATCGGGTGCATGATCATGTTGCGAGCTCTGGTCGATCTCGTTGCAGGCCTGCTCCCGTCACGCTTCGCCGGCAGGCTCGACGGGCACTTCGTCGGGTGAGCGACGCAGCTCCTGCACGAGCATGCGGACGGCCATGACGACCAGCAGCACCGCGAAGAGGTTGTTCGACACCCGGTCGTCGAGCCCCACCGAGACTCGCGAGACGGCGAAGGCCGCCACCATGCCCGAGACACCGACGACGCCAGCCACCCGCAGGTCGGCGTTGGCGCGGCGCAGGTTGCGCAGGGTGCCGACGACGGCGGTGGGCAGGATGACGGCGAGCGACGTGCCCTTGGCCACGGCGGACGGGAGCGAGAAGAGCACGATCATCGCCGGGATCAGGATGACGCCCCCGCCCACACCGAGCATGCCCGCAAGGATCCCGGCGACGGTCCCGACCGCCACGAGCGCGAGCACGACCCAGCCCGTGAGCGGCTCGCGCCCGACGGCGTCACTGTGATCGAGCACGAGCCGCAACGCCGTGACCAGCAGGAGCAGCGCGAACACGATGGCCAGCAGGCGCGTGGACACGACGTGCAGGAGGTGCGTGCCGATGACGGCCCCGATGCCGGCCGACCCGATGGCGAGGCACAGGCCGATCGACCAGTCCACCTTGCTCTCGATGGCGTAGCCGAGCAACCCGGTGAGCGCGATGGGGACGATCGCGGCGAGCGATGTGCCGTGGGCGAGGCGCTGAGGCATGTGCAGGATCAGCACCAGCGCCGGCACGATGAGGATGCCGCCACCCACACCGAACAGACCCGACAGGGCACCGGCGGCCAGGCCGGCGACGAGCACCCTCATGAGGCCGCCTCGGGTCGTGGTCTGCGGCATCGGTGGCGACGGTAGTGGCACCGGCCTCGTCCGGTGGTCAGCCCGACGCCGCCCCTGGAACACGATCCGGCACGGCCACGGGCAGGGCCTGGAAGAAGGCGAACGCCTCCGGACCGACGGTGACGTCGAAGAAGTTCGAGCCCTGGATGCGCCCGACGATGCCGAAGGTGGCGAGGAGGGCGACGACGCTCTGCGCCGTGGCCCGGCTCGGGTTGTCCCACACCAGTCCTCTCGGATCACCCTCGCACTGGACCATCGCCGTCAGCACGCCGAGGCGGAGATCGGCCGAACCCTGCAGGACGGCGTTCGTGAGCGGGCCATGGGTGACCATGCCGACGTCACCCAGGCCGGCCGAGCTCGCGCCGTAGAAACCCTTCGGCACGACGGTCCCGCCCGCGTCGAGGATGGCGGCGCGGAACTGGTCGGCCAGGCCGTCGCCACCCTGCTCGTAGGTGTATCGACCACCCTGGATCTCGCCGTCGGCGAAGGCGTAACCGATGACGATGCCGAGGGCCAGGTCCCTCGAGTAGGCACGCGGCAGCACTCTTGACGCAGCGCGGCCGGCCACCACGTCACCCGCCGCCTCGAACCGGGTGGCGGCACTGGTTCGGGTCCTCGCCGCGCTCGTGAAGAGGGCAAGGAGCACGATCGCCATGACGCTCACGACGATCCTGGCGATCGCTCTGCGGGGCGGCGTTGCTGTCGACATGGCGGGGCTCCGATCGTGCACCATCAGCGAAGGTCGGAGTCCGGCCGCCCGAACGGACGGCCACGGTCTAGCAGTTGGTCGGCCCGGCATCCCAGCGCGAGCCGGCCCGTCAGCGCCGGGCGATACTGGCACGATGGCGATCCGGTGCGGCTGCTGCGGGGACGAGCACGCCACACCAGGCGAGGTTCGCGCGTGCTGCGCCGGCGCCGCCCCGCTGCGGAGCACAGCGCCCGCCCCGATCACGGTCAGGGACGATCCGCCCGAACCGGCGGTCCTTCGTGACCTCGCCCTGCTGGCGGGGCCCGATCTCCTCGGACGCAGCCTGGTCGTGCGGCCGGCTGCCGCCGTGCCGCCTCCGTGGGACACGGCACCACGCGTGACGATCGACGGCGTGAGCCTGGCCGATCCGGCTGCGCTGGTCGCGGAGCTGCGGCCGCGCCACCTGCGCCGCGAGCGGTTGGTCATCGAGCTGGCTGAGCCCTTCGATGCGGCCTCGGAGACCGAGCCGCGGGCGCCGCATCTGCTCGGCCCGGGCTACGAGCTGCCCCTCGGCGCGCTCCACCACCTGGTGTGGACCAACAGCGTCGACGCTCGCGATCCGGGCCGGCCGCGCTGGCCCTGGGCCGACCGCGCCGCGGCGCTCGGCGCGCAACCCGGTGGGCCCGCCGACGTCGTGCTGGCCGACGGGACGGCGGCGTGGTGCGACGGCGGCCCGCTGCAGCACCGGCCGGAGCTTGGTGCCGTCCTGCACCGGATCGGCCTCGAGCACGGCTCGCTGGCGCCACTCGGCGCGAACGAGACGGCCGTCGAGCTCGCCGATGACCAGCTCGCCGCGGTCACCCACCCCGGTGGCGGTGCCCGCATCATCGCCCCGGCCGGCTCGGGCAAGACGCGGGTGCTCACCGAGCGAGCTCGCCTGCTGCTCGATGGTTGGAAGCTGCCACCGGGCGGGGTCTGGCTGGTGGCGTTCAACAAGCGAGCGCAGGAGGAGATGGAGGCGCGCACCACCGACCTCGCCGCGCTGCGCGTGCGGACGCTCAACTCGTTGGGGCTGGCCATCGTGAACGGGGACCGACCGTTTGCCCCCCGTCCCCGCCGGCTCACGACCATCGACGAGCGAGAGGTGCGCGGGCACCTGTCGCGGCTGGTGAAGCTGCCGCGGCGCCGCAACGTCGACCCGATGGCCACCTGGATCGAGGCGCTCGGCATGGCTCGGCTCGGCCTGCGCAAGCCTTCCGAGGTCGAACGGCACTTCGGCGACGACGTGCCCGACTTCGCCCGCGTGTACGACGCCTACCGGGCCGAGCTGGGCAGCCGGGGATTGGTCGACTTCGACGAGCAGATCCTCACCGCCATCGAGCTGCTGCTCACCGATGCCGAGGCGCGCGCCGCCGCGCAGCGAGCCTGCCGCCTGCTCCTGGTGGACGAGTTCCAGGACCTCACCCCGGCCCACCTCCTGCTCGTGCGCCTCCTGGCCGCGCCCGCCTACGAGGTGTTCGGCGTGGGCGACGACGACCAGACGATCTATGGCTACAACGGCGCCGACCCCACCTGGTTGATCGAGTACGAGCGCTTCTTCCCCGGCGCGGCCGACCACCCGCTGGAGGTGAACTACCGCTGCCCCCAGGGCGTCGTGGCCGCGGCGGACACGCTGTTGCGCCACAACGTTCGGCGAGTGCCCAAGGCCATCCGAGCGGCGAAGGCGGGCGCTCGCGGCTGGTCGGTGGTCGAGGCCGACGACGCGCCCGGCGCGGCCGTCCATGCGGTGACGACCCGATTGGAGCAGGGCGCCGCCCCGGGTGACATCGCAGTGCTGGCGCGGGTGAACGTGGTGCTCGCCCCGGTGCAGGTGGCGCTGGCCGAGCGGGGCGTGCCGTTGCGCGGCGCGGTCGGCCCCGAGCTGCTCGAGCGCACCGCGGTGCGGGCCACGATGTCGTGGCTGCGGCTGGCGACTGGTCCATGGTCCCCAGAGGATCTGCAGGAGGTCCTGCGCCGGCCCTCGCGGTCGCTGTCGCCGAGGGTGGGCGAGTGGGTCACCGAGCAGGGCGACCTCGCGTCGCTGCGCCGCCTGGCGGGTCGGCTGCACGCAGAGCGCGACGCGGATCACGTGGGCGAGCTGGCCGACGACCTGGAATCCCTCGGCCGCCTCGCCACCCGCCAACCCCTCACGGTCGTGCTCGACCACCTCTTCGATCGCATCGGCCTGGCACCGGCGGTCTCCAGCCTCGACCGCACGCGCCACGGGATCAATGCCACCGCCCAGGCCGACGACGTCGACGCCCTGCGCTGGCTGGCACGGCTCCACCCCGGCATCGGCGATTTCGAGGCCTGGCTGCGGGCCGCGCTCAGCCAGCGCCGCGCCGTGGACGGCGTCACCCTCGCCTCGGTGCACAAGGTGAAGGGCCAGGAGTGGCCGCACGTCGTCGTGCACCACGTCGACGCCGCGCAGTTCCCGCACCGCCTGGCTGACGACCGCGAGGAGGAGCGGCGCGTCTTCCACGTCGCCATCACCCGCGCCATCGAATCCGTCACCATCATCGCCACCGACACACCCAGCCCGTTCGTGGCCGAGCTCACCTCCGAGCCGCCGGAGCGACCGGTCGAGGCCCCCGCCGGTCGCGTTTCGAGTCGCCCTCGATCAACGGGCAAGATCACCAGGGACGCCAAGGACACCAGGGTGCTCGCCGCGCCCGGTCTCGTCCTTGTCGACCAGGGTCAGGCATGGCGCATCACCGACGTACACGCCGACGGTGCCGTGGCCGTGCTGGGCACGGCGACGCGCCGCTTCGCTTCCGGCGCGCTGGTCGCGACCCAGGGGGGCCGCAAGGGACCACTGACCACGCCGAGCGCGGGCGATGCCGATGCGCCCACGATCGTGCTCGCCGACGGGCTGCGAGCGCTGCGCCGGGCGCTGAGCGACGGCAAGCCGGCCTACACCGTGTTCGACGACAAGACCCTGGACGCCATCGCCACCGCTCGGCCCCGCACGCTCGCCGATCTCGGCCGCATCAAGGGCATCGGCCCGGCCAAGCTCACCTCGTACGGCCCGAGCATCCTCGGCGCGGTCGAGGAGGCCTTGGCCTCGGGCTGAGCGGACGTGCGGCACCAGGGTCGGCGCTGCAAGGATGCCGGCTCGCCGTCGGCAAGGGAGCCAGCATGACCGCCAGGCTGCAGGACAAGGTCGCCATCGTCACGGGCGGGGCCAGTGGTCTCGGTGAGGCCACCGCCCGGCTCTTCGTGGCCGAAGGCGCGCAGGTGGTCGTGGCCGACATCCAGGACGAAAAGGGGCGGGCTGTCGCCACCAGCTTGGGCGATGCGGCGCGCTACGTGCACGTGGACGTCACGTCAGAGGCCGATGTGGCCGGCGTGATCGACCTCGCGGTGGCCGAGATGGGCGCGCTCGACGTCATGTTCAACAACGCCGGCATCGTCGGCGCCGTCGGGCCGATCGACGAGACCCCGCTCGAGGAGTACGAGTTCACGATGGCCGTGCTGCTGCGCTCGGTGTTCCTCGGCATGAAGCACGCGGCGCGGGTGATGAAGCCCCAGGAACGGGGCTCGATCCTGTCGACGTCCAGCGTCGCCGGCATCCAGGGCGGGCTCGGTCCCAACGTCTACAACGCGGCAAAGACGGCCATCGTCGGGCTGACCAAGAACGTGGCGGCCGAGCTGGGCCCGTGGGGCATCCGGGTGAACGCCATCGCCCCCGGCAAGCACGCCACGCCCATGAACGCCGATGTCGCTTTGGGCGACCCGGACGCGCTCGACGAAGCGGTCGCCCTGTTCACCAAGATGACGCCGCTGCGACATCGGCCCGGCCTGCCCGAGGACATCGCGCAGGCGGCGCTGTGGCTGGCCAGCGACGACGCCGGCTTCGTGAGCGGCCACACGCTCGTCGTCGACGGCGGCCTGACGACCGGCTCCCGGGAGAACCGTGCACCAGGAGAGGGCAACCGGTTCGCCACGCGCCAGCCGCTCATCCGCGAGGGCGGTGGCCGCGGCCTGTAGCGCTGAGCTGCCGGGACGCGGCGCGGACGCAGCGCGGACCGATGACCACCTGACGTGACCGACGCCACGCTCGCTGCGGCAGATTTCTCCTGTCCTCGCTCCCCCCGCCTGGATTACGGTACGAGTCAGTAGCGGAACCCACCCCCGCTCGCTGCACCCCGGGAGCTGCACGTGTTCAGTCGCCTTGGCCGTTGGTGCTACCGCCGCCGCGGAGTTGTCGTCCTCGCCTGGCTTGCCGCCCTCGTGGTGGGAGGTGCCCTGACCGCCATCATCGGGCAGGGCTACAGCACCCAGTTCAGCCTGCCCGATGTCGAGAGCGCCCGAGGCTTGGACATCCTCGAGGCCGCCTTCCCGGAGGGCAGCGACGGCGAGGGCGGCACGCTGGTCTTTCGCGCTGAGCAGGGTGTCACCGATCCCGCCGTGCAACAGGCGATGACGCAGTTCCTCGCCGAGGTTGCCGAGGTGGACGGCATCGCCAACGTGATCTCCCCCTACAGCCCGCAGGGCGCCCAGCAGATCTCGCAGGAAGGCACGATCGCCTTCGCCCGGGTGGGCCTGCCGCGCGACTTCACCATCGAGGAGGCGGCCGGCCTCACGAAGGAGGTGAAGGCCGCCATCCCCCAGGTCGACGGACTGCAGGTGGAGCTGGGCGGGCAGGTCTTCGCCGAGTTCGAGCCTCCCAGCTCTGAGGTGCTCGGGCTGGCGTTCGCCATCATCGTGCTCATCCTGGCGTTCGGGTCGGTGCTGGCGATGGGTCTCCCCATCGGCACGGCGCTCGGAGGCATCATCGTCGGCTCGCTGCTCGCCGGCCTGCTCAGCAACGTGCTGTCCATGCCCGACTTCTCCTCGATCATCGGCATCATGATCGGCCTCGGCGTCGGCATCGACTATGCGCTGTTCATCGTCACCCGCTACCGCGAGAACCTCCACAAAGGCGCATCGACCGAGGATGCCACGGCCGTCGCCATCGATACGGCTGGCCGTGCGGTCGTGTTCGCCGGCACCACGGTCGTCATCTCGCTCCTAGGCATGCTCGTCATGAACGTGTCCTTCGTGTCAGGACTCGCCATCGGTGCCGCCATCGTCGTGGCCGTCACCGCAGTCGCGTCCGTCACCCTGCTCCCGGCGCTGCTCGGCTTCGCCGGGCATCGGGTCGAGCTCACCCGGTGGCGCGGGCTCATCGCGGCAGGCTTGGTCGCCGTGGCGCTCATCGGCGTCGCGTTCTCGTTGCCGGCCCTGGCCCTGCCCTGCATCGCTCTGGCCGTGGTGGTGCTCATCGCCGGCCTCTTCTTCGCTCCCCTCCGCAAGGAGGTGCCCCGCCGGGCGGCCAAGCCACTGCGCCAGACCACGGCGTACCGCTGGAGCAGGCTCATCCAGCACCGCCCCTGGCCGGCCGCCATCATCGGTGCGCTCGTGCTCGTCGTGCTCGCGCTTCCGTTCCTCAGCCTGCGCATGGGCTTCTCCGACGAGGGCAACTACGCCGAGGACACCACCACCCGCAAGGCCTACGACCTCATCGCCGAGGGCTTCGGGCCTGGGTTCAACGGTCAGCTCATCCTCGCCACCGACATCCCCGCCGGCACCGATCCTGCCGTCCTCGATCAGCTGAGCCAGGCCATCGCCGGCACCGAGGGCGTCCAGTTCGCCTCACCGGCGCGGGTCAACGAGGCGGGCACGGCGGCAGCGTGGTTCGTCATCCCGACGACAGCGCCGCAGGACGAGGCGACCACCAACCTCGTGAACCGGCTCCGCGACGACGTGGTGCCCGCCGCCACCGCCGGCACCGGGCTCGACGTCGCCGTCACCGGCAACGTGGCCATCAACGTCGACTTCTCCGACTACCTCGGCGGACGCATGCCCTGGTTCTTCGCCGTCGTGCTCGGTCTGTCCTTCCTGCTGCTGATGGTGGTGTTCCGGTCCCTGCTGGTGCCGCTGAAGGCCGTCATCATGAACCTGCTGTCGATCGCTGCGGCCTACGGTGTGGTCGTCGCCATCTTCCAGTGGGGTTGGGGCGGCAGCCTGCTCGGCATCGAGCCGGCGCCCATCGAGCCCTTCGTGCCGATGATGATGTTCGCCATCGTCTTCGGCCTGTCGATGGACTACGAGGTCTTCCTGCTCTCTCGCATCCGAGAGGAGTGGCTCCGCACCGGCGACAGCCGCCGCTCGGTCGCCGACGGCCTGGCCGCCACGGCCCGGGTCATCACCGCCGCAGCCGCCATCATGGTGGTGGTCTTCGGCAGCTTCTTGCTGGAGTCCGACCGGGTGATCAAGCTGTTCGGCGTCGGCCTGGCCACGGCCGTCCTGCTCGACGCCACCATCGTCCGGCTGCTCCTGGTGCCGGCGACGATGGAGCTGCTCGGCGACAGGAACTGGTGGCTGCCTCGCTGGCTCGACAAGATCCTGCCGAAGATCGACGTCGAGGGTCACGCGCTCACCAGCGAGGACGTCGACGCCGAGCTGGGCAAGCTGGAAGACGCGCCGGTCGGCTGACCGCGCTCAGCCGCACTCGTCCTCCCGCCCCAGCCCGTTCCTGCTTCTCCCCGTTCCTGCTTCTGCGGGCGAGTACCCACATCACATGTGGCCACTCGCCCGCGGTTCCGGCGCTCGGAGGGGATCGACCTCCGTCTGGCGCTGTGAGGCCGTCTCGACCTCGGCCGGCCGTGATCGTCGGCGACGATCCGTCGACCGCCACCTTCACGGTTGCCTGTGAGGACATCGATGCGGTTCGGCCCGACCTGTCAGCCGGTGTCGTCGACGACGTCCGTC
>CAZTVJ010000340.1:0-7191 GCA_964616935.1 uncultured Acidimicrobiales bacterium
CGGTTGTGGAACAACCCGGAGAAGTTCGATCCCGCCCGGGGCACGCTCCGCAGCTACCTGCTCGCGCAGACCCACGGTCGATCCGTCGATCTGCTGCGCTCAGAGGGTGCCCGCCGCGGTCGCGAGGAGCGCGACGCTCGTTCCACCGCGGAGGCGGGCTACGACCTCGAGCACGAGGTGTGGGACATGGCCACTGCGGACCAGGTCAGGCGGGCGCTCCACGCCCTGCCCGACGGTGAGCGTCAGGCCATCGAGCTCGCCTACTTCGGGGGCCACACCTACCGCGAGGTGGCCGCTCGCCTGGAGGAGCCAGAGGGCACGGTCAAGAGCAGGATCCGCGCCGGGCTCAAGCGCCTCCGTGGCGAGCTGGCGGCCGTCGGGATCACCGTGGGTGAGGGATGAGAGCGATGCGACCTGAAGAGATCGAGCAGCTGCTGGGCGCCTACGCCCTCGACGCGGTCGAGGACGACGAGCGTCGAGTGGTCGAGGAGTACCTGAGCACGGATCCGCGGGCGCGAGCCGAGGTGCAGCAGCACCGCGAGGTCGCCACGATGCTGGCCTTCACCGGCGCACCCGCTCCCGAAGGCCTCTGGGATCGCATCGCTGCCACCATCGAGGATCAGGCGCCCGCTCCCGGCCCCGAGCTGGCCAAGGTGCTGCCGATGGCCCATCGCCGCCGACGCGCCGGTTGGCTCGTGGCCGGCGGCATCGCCGCGTCGGCGGTCGCGCTGGTGGGCCTGCTGTCGTTCGGCTTCTTCCAGCGAGGTCGCCAGATCGACGACCTCCGACAGCAAGCGGTCACCCAGGTGGACGTCCAGCAGCTCTTCGCCGACGCCGTCACCGACCCCCAGGCGGACCTGCTCGATCTCCGCTCCGAGGACGGCAGCCTCACGGCGCGCGCTGTGGTCGATCCCCGTGGCTTCGGCGTCCTCGCCGCGCAGAGCCTCCCCACCCTGGCGGCGGACCGCACGTACCAGCTGTGGGGTGTGTTCCCTGGCGACAAGGTGATCTCGCTCGGTGTGCTCGGCAACGGGCCTGGCCTGTTCACCTTCTCGACCGTTGACGGTCTCAAGGCTCTCGTGCTGACCGACGAGGAGGGCAGCGGCGTGCCGGTCTCCACTCAGCCGGCCCTCCTCGCCGGCACGCTCAGCTGACATCTGCGCGCCGTCGTCCTACGGAGCGGCGCGCAGCACGGCTGCTTGGGCGGAGTCGAGGTACTCCTCGATGCGGTGGATGCGGCTGTCGCGCACGAAGATCCGCATCATGGCCGGCACCTCCAGCGCGGCCCCGCTGGGGGCGGTGCCTCGCAGCACGTGCTGTTGCACGAAGCCGTCCTCGAAGAACAGGCGGCGGATCTCGTCGTAGCGCACGTTGCGCACGTTGGTCGTGAGCCAGGTGAGGACAGCGAGGTTCGCGCGCTTCGGCTGGTCGAGCTGGTCGAAGTTGTGCCAGACCTCGACATCGTCGGTGTAGCAGTCGGCCACTGCAGCTACGTCCCCGGCCTCGATGGCCGAGAAGAACCGGGTGGCCAGGGCGTCCAGCTCGACAGGCGTCATGGGTTCATCTTGGCGTTCCTGCCCGTGGCCGCGCAGGCGGCCCACACGGGCAGGCCAGACTGGCGAGGTGCTGTGCTCGCTCGGCGACCTCCTCGACGATGTCGTCGTGTGGCTCGCCGCGCCCATCGCCAGCGGGACGGACACACCAGCTCGCGTCTTTCACCGGCGTGGGGGTAGCTCGGCCAACGTTGCCGCGTTTGCCGCCGGCACAGGGCGGGCGGTGCGGTTCGTCGGCCAGGTCGGCGACGACGCGGTGGGCGAGCGCCTCGTGGCCGACCTGACCAGCTGCGGGGTGGACGTGCGGGTCAAGCGGGGCGGCCGGACCGGTGCGGTCGTTGTCGTGGTGGAGCCAGGCGGTGAGCGCACGATGCTCAGTGACCGCGGGAGCGCGGTCGAGCTCGACGGCGTGCCGCCCAGCTGGATGGACGGCGTCGACCTGCTGCACGTCACGGCCTACGCGCTCACGGCGGAGCCGGTGGCATCCACGGCGACGCGGCTGATCGCCACGGTCCGTGCGAGTGGCGGCCGGCTGAGCGTCGACGCTTCCTCGGTACGGGCCTTGGCCGACTTCGGCCCGGAGCGGTTCGTGGCCGCGCTGACCCACCTTGGTCCAGACGTGCTCTTCGCCAACGAGGCGGAGGCGTCGCTGCTCGGTCTGCCTGAGCGTCTGCCCGCCGGGGTGGCGCTGGCGGTGGTCAAGCGCGGTGCGGTCTCCACCGTCCTGGTCGCACCGGGCTGCCCGCCCGTGTACGTCGCCGTGCCACCGCTCGACGACGTCGCCGACACGACCGGGGCCGGCGATGCGTTCGCGGCAGGCTTCCTCGGAGCGTTGCTCGACGGGCTGGGGCCGGTCGAAGCCGCTGAGCAGGGTCACCAGCTCGCCGCCGCGGTGCTCCGCCAGCCTGGCGCCACCCTCGCCGAGGAGCGGTCATGACGCTCAGCGTCGTGACGAGCCACGAGGTGGCCGACGCACTCGTCGACGGCCGCGCGGTCGTAGCCCTCGAGTCCACGATCTTCTCGCACCTCGGCCTCCCCTCCCCGGCCAACGCCGAGGCGCTCGCTCGCTGCCTGGCGGCGGTGCGCCATGGTGGCGCCGTACCCGCGATCACCGCCGTGCTCGACGGCGTGGCGCGCGTCGGCCTGGTGCCCGAGGAGCACGAGCGGGTGCTCGGACCCGCTCGCAAGGCGGCCGAGCGGGACCTGGCGGTGGCCGTGGCGCAGCGATGGGCGTTAGGGGCCACCACGGTCTCGGCGTCGGTCGCACTCGCCCATCGGGCCGGCGTGGCCGTCTTCGCCACCGGGGGCATCGGCGGGGTTCATCGCGGTGCGGGGGAGACCGGCGACGTCAGCGCCGACCTCGATGCCATCGCCCACCACCCGGTCGTCACGGTGTCGGCCGGTGCCAAGGCCTTCCTCGACCTGCCCCGCACCCTGGAGGAGCTCGAGCGCCTGGGCGTCCCTGTGCTCGGGTGGCGCCACGACTGGTTCCCGGCCTTCTACACCCGCTCCTCCGGCCTGCCGGTGCCCCACCGCGTCGAGTCCGCATCGGAGGTTGCTTCGGTGCTGGCCCATCGCGCGCGGGCCGAGACCGGGGTCCTGGTCGTGGTGCCCATTCCGGACGCGGCCGAGCTGGATCCAGGCGTGCTCGACTCGGCGTTGACGGCTGCGCTCGACGAGGCGGCCGCCGAGGAGGTGAGCGGCCCTGGTGTGACGCCGTTCGTGCTCGCCCGCATCGCTGAGGCCACCGCCGGCCGCAGCATTCCGGCCAACCTCGCCCTGGCCGAGCACAACGCCGCGGTGGCGGCCGAGATCGCCGTCGCGGTGGCCTTGCATGGCTGAGCGTGGGTTGAGGGCGCCGCCATGCGGGCTGTGCGTGAACCGATCGCCATGAGCCGGCGTAGTACCGCCCGACGCCCAGACGAGGAGAGAGCCAGATGTCGAAGTTCTGGAAGATCGCCATCCCGGTCGGGGTGGTGCTGGTCGCCGCCGGGTTCGCCGGCTGGTGGTTCCTCCTCCGCGACGATGCTCCGCCCGAGGCCACCCTCGTCGCTCGCGACACTCCGACGACGGTGGCCGGCGGTAGCGGCACGGGCCCCGACGGGACGTGGACCGTGCAGCAGGGCGAGAAGGTGTTCGTCGGCTACCGGGTGACCGAGCTGTTCGCCGGTGAGTCGATCAAGAAGACAGCGGTCGGGCGCTCGCCCGCGGTGACGGGCACGATGACCGTGAACGGTGACCAGATACCGGCGGCCGCGTTCGAGGTCGACATGACCCAGCTCACCAGCGACTCGGGGCGTCGCGACAGCCGCCTGAAGGGTGACGGTCTGCAAACCGAGCAGTTCCCGACGGCCGGCTTCACGCTCACCGCGCCCATCCAGCTCACGGCAGCACCGGCGCTGGGTGCTCCCGTGCAGGCCGAGGCCCAGGGGAGCCTCACGCTGCACGGCGTCACGAAGGAGGTCACGATCCCGCTCGAAGCACGCTGGAACGGTGACACCGTGGACGTCGCCGGGCAGGCGCCGATCCTCCTCGCGGACTACGGCATCAACCCACCATCGGTCGGCGGCTTCGTATCGGTCGACGACAACGGCGTCCTGGAGCTGCAGCTCACCCTCGTGAGGGCCTGAGGTCCCCGCGTAGGGTCCCCGCGTAGGTTGGGGAGGTGGCGCACCGAGTCGTTGTCGTGGGGGCCGGATTCGGCGGGCTGGCGACGACGAAGGCGCTGGCCGACGCGCCGGTCGACGTGGTGCTGATCGACGCGAACAACTACCACCTGTTCCAGCCGCTCCTCTACCAGGTGGCCACCGCCGGGCTCGGTGCCGACGACATCGCGTTCCCCACCCGCGGCATCTTCCACCGCCAGCGCAACGTCGAGGTCGTCATGGGCCGGGTGGTCGGTGCGGATCTGGCGGCCAGGGTGCTCGAGGTCGACGGTGTCGGCCTCGTGCCCTACGACAGCCTGGTGCTCGCCGCTGGCGCGGCGACGGCCAGCTATGGCATCGCCGGGGTGGAGGAGCACGCGTTCACACTGAAGCACCTCCCGGACGCGCTCCGGTTGCGCAACCACGTGCTGCGGTGCTTCGAGGAGGCGGCCACCGACCCCGGGCTCCTCGACGAGGGCGTGCTGACGATCGTGATCGTGGGGGCCGGGCCGACGGGTGTCGAGCTGGCCGGCGGGCTGGTCGAGCTGTTCCGGGTTCTCGCCAAAGACTTCCCCCAGGTCGAGGTGGCGCGAGCACGGGCGGTCCTGGTCGAGACCACCGATCGGGTGCTGGGCACGTTCTCGCCGCGACTCTCGGCGCGGGCGCTGCGCCAGCTCGGTCGCATGGGTGTGGAGGTCCGCCTCGGCACCGCCGTTGACCGGCTCGAGCCCACCGCGGTCCACTTCACCGGCGGCGAGCGGCTCCCTGCGCACACCGTCGTGTGGGCCGCGGGCGTGCAGGCGAACGCGCTCGGCCGAGTGCTCGGTCTCGAGGTCGGCCGGGGCGGACGGATCGCCGTGCTCCCCGACCTCTCGGTGGTCGGTCACCCGGACGTGTACGCGATCGGTGATATCGCCGCCGCGAGGGACGCCAAGGGCAACCTGCTCCCGCAGCTCGCTCCGGTTGCCGTGCAGGCGGGCCACCACGCCGCGCGACAGATCGTCGCCAAGGGCAGCGGCCGACCGGGTGGACCGTTCCGGTACCGGGACAAGGGGACCATGGCCACCATCGGCCGCAACCGCGGGATCGCGCAGCTGCCGGGTGGCATCCGGCTCTCCGGGTGGCCGGGCTGGATGGCGTGGTTGGTCCTCCACCTCGTCATGCTGCTGGGCTTCCGCAACCGGGCCAACGTCCTGGTGAACTGGTGGTGGAGCTACGTCACCTACGACCGCGGCTCTCGCATCATCGTCGACTGAGCAGGAGGCATCGACCACATGCAGCGCCCATCGAGGTCGGCTCCGCCCGAGGCCTTCGTCCGCCGCTACGGCGATGCCGGTCGGGCCCTTGCCGCGGCTGGCGTCCTCGCGGCCACCTCAGCCGTTGCGGCGCGTGGTCTGCCGGAGAACGAGGCGAAGGTGTTCGACGCGATTCACGGCTTGCCGCACTGGCTCGCTCCGGTGCTGTGGGCACCGATGCAGCTGGGCAATGCCGTTGCGCCTGCCGCGGTCGGCGCTGCCGCGTGGTGGCGGTGGCGCCGGTGGCGTCCTGCAGCAGGCGCGGCGGTGGTCGGGTTGACGGGGTGGTATGCCGCGAAGGCGGTGAAGGCGGTCGTCGATCGGGGGCGACCGGCGGCCGAGGTGCCCGAGCTCGTGCGCCGGTCGGCACCCACCCAGGGCCTGGGATTCGTCTCGGGCCATGCCACCGTGGCGTTCGGCGTGGCCACGGTGATGGCGCCGTACCTCCCGCCGCTCGGCAAGGTCGGCGCCTACGGACTGGCGAAGGTGGTCGGCTTCGGTCGCATCCACGCCGGCGCGCACCTCCCGCTGGACGTAGTGGGCGGGGCCGCGCTGGGGGCGATGCTGGGGTGGGCATGGGGCCTGGCCGTCGGGGTGCCCGCGCCGGCGCGCTGATCCGGGCCGAGCATCACGGACGGGCCAGCGCTCGGCGGCGACAATGGAGCGGTGAGCGATGCCCCCGCTGAGTTCACGGCTGTTCCCCCGGGAGCGCGCCGTCGGTACTCGTGGCAGCGCAAGGAGGTCGCCGAGCGGCGGTGGCCCATGGCACTGGCGGTGCTCGTCGCCGTGGCCCTCCAGCTCGTCCTGCCCGATCGGCACGAGATCCCGCTGGGCTTCCTGTTGCCGTTCGCCGAGGTGGGGTTGCTCCTCGCCATGGTCATCGGCGATCCGGGCCGCATCGACCGGAAGTCCTCCGTTCAGCGTTGGCTCACCATGGCGATGGTCCTCGTGATGACCGTGGACAACCTGGCTGCGGTGATCGCGCTCGTCACCGGCATCCTGGAAGGCGACAAGAAGGACACGGCCACCGTGCTCCTGGCCACCGGTGCGGCCATCTGGCTCACCAACGTGATCGTGTTCAGCCTCTGGTACTGGGAGCTCGACCGCGGGGGTCCCGCTGCCCGCGCCGCCGGGAGCACCAGGTCACCGTCGTTCGCCTTTGCCGAGATGCAGAACCCCGACCTTGCACCGCCGTCCTGGTCGGTCCAGTACGTCGACTACCTGCACCTGGCGTTCACGACGGCCACCGCGTTCAGCCCTACCGACACGCTGCCACTGAAGTCATGGGCGAAGCTCATGATGATGGCGCAGTCGTCGATGTCACTGGTCACGGGGATCATGATCATCTCGCAGGGCATCAACATCTTGAACTGACGGGCCCGTCAGTCTGCAGCGGCTCATACGCCGAGGAGGGCGGGCCATGTCTGCTTCACGCCCACCTGGCCGTCAGGCTTCAGGCCCCGGGCGGACTGGAAGGCCTGGACGGCGAGCCGGGTCGGGCTGTCTACGGCCGTGCCGTAGACGCCGTCGATCGCGCCCGGGTCGAAGCCGGCGGCGACCAGCAGAGCCTGGACCCGGCCGACGTGGTCGTTCGTCTGGCCGGGCTTCACTTCGGGCAGGGAGTTCACGATGGCCTCCGTGGGATCAGCCGACTGAGGGACGGTGGCGATGGGCGGGGTCGTGACGATCGGTGGGATC
>CAZTVJ010000341.1:0-1690 GCA_964616935.1 uncultured Acidimicrobiales bacterium
CTGCGCCTCGTCGGTCAGCGAGATGGCTTCGATCAGCAGGCCCGTCAGCTGCTCACCCCCACCGGCGACACCGCCGCCGTCGCCCGGGTGATCGACCGCATGGAGCTGGGTGAGGGCACGGCCATCGGCGAAGCCGTCTACGCCTCCCTGGATGCCGTGGCCGACGCGTTCGCCCGCACCGAGACCACCACCACGACGGCGGCCAAGGACGAGGCCCCGGCCACCATCGTGCTGCTCTCGGACGGTGAGACCACGGCCGGGCGCCCGAACGACGAGGCCGCCAAGGCGGCGTCGAAGCAGGGCGTGCCCGTGCACACCATCGCCTTCGGCACCGACGCCGGCAAGGTCCGCACGCCCGATGGCCAGCAGGTGCCGGTGCCCGTGAACCGGGAAGCCCTGCGACGCCTGGCCACCCAGACCGGCGGGAAGTACTTCCCCGCCGCCACGGCCGACCAGCTCAAGCAGGTCTACGAGCAGCTCGGCCGCTCGGTCACCACCGAGCCGGTCACCCGGGAGGTGGGCGACTGGTTCATCGGCGTGGCGCTCGTGCTGCTGGCCCTCGCCGCCGCTGGGTCGCTCCTCTGGTTCAGTCGCCTGCCGTAGGCCGGCGGCGCCGGCGACGGGGCGGCCGGGAGAACAGCGGCCGCACGGCCGACACGAGATCGACCGGCGGGTGGCCGGCCGCGACGGCTCGCTGCGCGACGAGGTCGGGCCGGCGGCCGTAGAGCACCAGGACCCGGCCGTCGGTGGCCGGTGCCCGCACGAGCCCCTGGTCGACCCGCCAGCCGGCTGCCTCGCCCGGCTCGAGCGCGGCCGACGGCGCGACGAGGGCCGCGGCGCCCGCGGCGCGGGCCGAGGCGGCGATGGCGCGACATGCCGGATAGGTCGAGGGGTCCCCGCGCAGAACACCGTCGTCGCCGGCCACGATGGTGGCCCCATCGACGATGCCTGCCGGGATCTCGACGGCCCACAGGTCGCGCGAGAGCCCGGCTACATCGGCGGGGTCGACGATCTCCTCGTGGCGAAGCAGCTCAGCCCAGGCGCCGGCAGGCGAGTCGGCCAGGTACTGAGCCGGACCCTCCCCCCGATCATGCCAGCGGGCGGGCGCCAAATTGTCCTGCTCCCACAAGAAGGCCAGCCCCGGCGGGGTGTTGCGCCAGAACGTCGACATCACGTGGCGCCCACCGACAGGACCGACGCCGCCATCTCCCGCAGGCGCCCGGCGGCCGGGCCGTCGGGATCCCAGGAGGGCCCCAGCACGTCGACCACGGCAGCGCCCTCCAGGCTCGGCCGGGGCCGGACGAACCAGCGGCGGATGCCGTAGTCGTTGTAGCCACCGCGCAGGTCGGCGCAGGCCATGGCGACCACGTGCAGGCGAGCCGCGACGAGGTCGGGCGTCGGTCGGGCACCGGTGGCGTAGCGGACCAAGCTGCTCTGCGAGACCCCGACGACCGCGCCGAGCAGCTCGTCGCCGAGCAGGAGGCGCAGCGGTGGCCACTCCCGGTCGGGCAATGGGCTGGCGTCGATGGCGCGGATGAGCCGCTCGATCACGTCGGCATCGCGGGGGGCGGAAAGGGCCAGCGTGGCGGCAGCGCGACCGACACCCTGCTGGGCCAAGCGGGCCGCGACCGCGCCCGCTTGGTGGGCCAGCTCGTCGGGGCCGTCGAGCGTGGTGGCCGGTGCGGGGGCC
>CAZTVJ010000342.1:0-4715 GCA_964616935.1 uncultured Acidimicrobiales bacterium
GCGCCGATCTGCGCGACGAGGTCGGGCCGGTGGCAGAGCGAGCTCTGGTTGCAGTCGTTCGGCGCGTTGGACTTGATGACCGGGTCGCCGTAGATGGCGTAGACCGCGCCCATGTGGTTCGACCACGCGCGCGCCACGTTGTCGAGCCCGCCATCGCGCACGACCGGTGCGAGGCCCGAGGCGGCCCGCGACGTGTTCAGCAACGACAGGAACTGCACCTCCGCCGAGGCGGTGCTGGGAACGGCTGCCCCCGCCGGGGCCACCGTCGCCATGGTCACTGCTGCCACCATCGTGGCGAACACCAAGAAAAGACCCACCGTGGTGGTCCGACGCATGCCACTCCCTCCGCCGCGTGCCCGGGCCCGAATGTCGGCTCACTCTAGGCCGAACGACCCAGGTGTGTGTCAACTCCGTGTCGATTGTTGCGACCAGAAATCGAAGATGTGCCGTTGGTCATACCTAGAAGCCCTGGTCTGCGTCGCCATGCGCCGCTGCGCTTCGCCTGGCTCCTACTCGCTGACGCTCGACAAATCGCTACGTCCACCAGGCATCGCCGATTCCCGACTCAGCGGGTAGGCTTTCGGCATGCCGAGCTTCCGGGATCTCCTCGCCGAGACGAAGACCCAGATCCGTGAGGTCGACACCGAGACGGCGGACGCCACGAGGCGCCGAGCCGGCGTGGTGGTGCTCGACGTTCGCGAGCCCGACGAGTACGACCAGGGCGCGCTCCCCGACGCCATCCACATCCCGCGCGGGCACCTCGAGAGCCAGATCGAGGGCAAGGTCACGGACAAGTCGATCCCCGTCGTCGTCTACTGCGCCGGTGGCGTTCGCTCCGCGTTCGCGGCCAAGACCCTCCAAGACCTCGGATACGCCGACGGGGTGGCGATGGCCGGCGGCTTCGGTCGCTGGAAGGACGAGGGGCGGGACTGGAAGGTACCCGTCACCCTCACCGCCGACCAGCGCAACCGCTACCAACGCCACCTCCTGCTGCCCGAGGTCGGCGTCGAGGGCCAGGCCAAGCTGCTCGACAGCAAGGTCCTGCTCCTCGGGGCGGGCGGCCTGGGCTCACCCGCTGCCCTCTACCTCGCTGCGGCCGGTGTCGGCACACTCGGGATCGTCGACATGGACGAGGTGGATGCCTCCAACCTGCAGCGCCAGATCCTGCACAACGTCGACCGCATCGGCGACCGCAAGGTGGACTCGGCCAAGAAGACGCTCACGATGCTCAACCCAGACGTCGACGTGGTCGCCTACGACACGCGCCTGTCGGCCGACAACGTGCTCGCCCTCATCGACGGCTACGACGTCATCGTCGACGGGGCGGACAACTTCCCGAGCCGCTACCTGCTCAACGACGCTTCGCTCGTGAAGCGGATCCCGGTCGTGCACGGCTCGATCTTCCGCTTCGAGGGCCAGGCCACGGTCTTCGATCCGTACAACGGCCCGTGCTACCGCTGCATGATCCCCGAACCCCCGCCCGCCGACCTGGCGCCATCGTGTGCCGAAGCCGGCGTGCTCGGCGTGCTGCCCGGCATCATCGGCTCCATTCAGGCGCTCGAGGCCATCAAGGTCATCCTCGGCCTCGGCGACACGTTGCGTGGCCGCCTGCTGGCCTACGACGCGCTCGAGCAGAGCTTCCGGACGTTCAAGGTGCTGCGCGACCCGAACTGCCCGGCCTGTTCGATCGACCCGGCCGACATCGTCATCGCCGAGTACGACGAGCACTGCATGCCCCATCGAGCGCACTGACCGCGCTCCAACAACAGCGCCCGGGCCTCACCGGTCGATGGTCCGATACCCGACCTCGAGCGAAGTTGCCGCGGCACGAATGCCTGGACCGTCGTCGCCCTGCCACACGCACAAGGTCCCGCCGAGGTGCTGCGCTGCGGCAACCGCTTCCGCCCCCAGGGTCGAGACCCGGTGGAGATCGGCGATCTCCGCCATCCGGTAGGCAAGTGTCTGCATCGGCACGACCGCGACAGTGCCCGGCAGGGTCACGAGTCCGCTGGCGAGCTGGCGCCGCCTCGCGATCGGCCATGACCCGGTGAGCGATCCTCCGCGCGCCGAGACCACGCTCCGGCAGAGGCGGTACAGGTAGAGGTTCGTCGTCGCCAGCTCGTGATCGTCGACCACTGCGGCGAGCTCTTCGCTCAGCTCGTCGGCCAGGAGATCGCGCAGGAGGTGATCGTCGAGCAGGGCTGTCGTCACGTCGTGGCGAGGTCGGGATCGCCGCTGAGCGACGTCACGAGCTCGGCGTGCTCCTGGCGGCTCACGAGGTCGCCGAGCAGACGCCGCGCGGCGCCCCTGGGCATCGTGAGGACACCGAAGCCGAGGTCGAGCACGTCGACCGGCCCTCCGTCATCGAGGTTCCACCGGTGGCGCGCGGCGGCAGGCAACGACATCTGACCGGAGGACGAGACCGTGTACTCCTGCACGTTGCTCATGGCTTCACGTTACTTGGTAGCAGTGGGTCGGGCACCAAGTGACCCGATGGCTCGATGAGATCGCACGAGCCGCTGGAACCCGAGACCCACGATGGCCACGAGCAGCCCGTTGCGGACGAGCACGAGCAGACCCCAACCGGTGCCGTGGTTCAGGAGCTGGCCGTAGTTGCGCGCCACCAGCGCCGAGAGGACGAGGCTGGCCGCCATGAGCCCAGTGATGAGCCAGTCGCGCCACCGGATCGCCACGAAGGGCAGCAGCCAGACGAGGTACTGCGGCGACAGCAGCGGGGAGAGCACGAGCAGCAGGCCGACGCACACGAGGTTGCCGAGCACAGCCGCCTCTGCCGGGCTGGTCCCGCCCGAGCGGGCCGCCCGCCGGGCCAGCAGCCAGGCGATCACGATGCCGCCGAGGAGCAGCACGGCCAGAACGACCTTGGCCCACCCGGGTTGCTCGCCGATGCGCAGCGCGCCGGACTCGCTGCGGCTCGGCCGGGTGGCGTCGAGCAGCAGAACGCTCCCGACCGTGCTCTCGACCTGCCAGCCCGTCGCACCGCGGAACGACACGACCTGAGCCACGCCGCTGGGTCCTCCGAGCGCGAGCCAGCCGAGCCCGCCGATCAGCAGCGTCAGCAGCGAAGTGCGCAGCGCCCGCGGGCGATGCTCCACCGCGAGGCCCGGCACGGTGACGATCGGCCACGCCTTCACGAACGCGCTGAGGCCGACCAGCGCGCCGCCGAGCGTCTCCCGGTGACGCCGGGCGAGGGCCAGGCCCCACATGGCGAGTGCCACCGCCAACAGGTCGAATCGGCCGTAGATCCAACCCTCCCAGCAGAGCGGCAGCATCAGCACCAGCCAGGCCACCGCGGTGCGCCGACCCCAGCCGTAGGCGAGCGCGGCCGCCACCGCGAGGTCCGCCACGAGCTGGGTGAGCACCAGGAGACGCCCGCCGGTGGTCACGTCGTCCGGCGCGCCGATCAGCTCGAGGTAGAGCCAACCCAGCGGCGGGTACTCGATGTCCGCATCCCGGTAGGGGACACCGGGAGCAGCGGCGATCTCACGGAAGCGCCGGTTGTCCCCGGTGGCGAAGTCGGGCACGGTCCAGTCCGAGTTGAAGGCCACGTTCCAGGCCGCGGCCAGGTGAAGGGCCACGAGGAGCGCGAGGAGCCATCGCACCGGTGACCGCATCGGCGGCGAGCGTAACGATCACCGGTCGGTGAGGCCGGCCACCTCGCCGACCCGCACCCGGCCGCCCGGCCACAGGACCTCGTCGTCGACGAGGGCGACCGCCGTCGCGCCGTCGCGGACGTGACCTTTCACGAGCGCGCCGAACGGCTCGCCCCGCGGCGGCGGACGTTGTCCCCGCAGCAGTGGCACGGCGGCGACGTGCTCGGCCCCGTCGGCGGCATCGAGGGCGTCGAGGAGCAACCAGAGCCGCTCCGAGCGGAACCGGCGATCCTGGTATCCGAGGCGGCCCTGGAAGGCGTACGTCGGCGCGCTCGAGCGGGCCAGGCGCACAAGTCGGAGCGGCTGCCCCACCGCAGCCGCCGCCACGACCAGCCCGATCAGGCCGATGCCGAGGGAGAAGGCCAGCGGCGAGCTCAGGTCGTAGGGCTGGTCGACGAACTGCACCCGGGAGGGGCGGCGCGGGTCGTACCGGACGGGGAGCTGCTCGCCGGGCTGGTACGGCCCCCGGTCGGCAACGGGCGCCAGCCCGAGGGTGCTGCGACCGGC
Source organism: uncultured Acidimicrobiales bacterium (assembly GCA_964616935.1). Taxonomy (GTDB): domain Bacteria; phylum Actinomycetota; class Acidimicrobiia; order Acidimicrobiales; family Ilumatobacteraceae; genus CAZTVJ01. The sequence continues at coordinate 4,179 of CAZTVJ010000342.1, forward strand.
GACGTCGTAGCGCACCGGGACTTGGAAGTCATCGCCCTCGATCCCCGGTGTGTCGGCCAGCACGGTGGCGAGGGTGACCACGGCGCGCTGTTCGAAGTCTCGGCTCTCCCGGGCGCCGATGAGGCTGGCCGCCGCGCCGAACAGCGCGAGCGCCAGGAGGCCGCCCGCGGCGACGAGCCGCGGTACCGCATGTTGCACGAGCGCCGGCGGCCAGCGCCGGCTGGTGCTCACCGAGCGGCGGAGGCCGGCTCGCGGCTGGCCGCGGGCGGCCCGACGTGCGACGGCACCGGTCGGGCCGGAGCGAAGCGGCTCCGGAGCTGGCGGACGCCGAGCAGCAGACCGGCGGTGGCGAGGATGGCGAACCCGCCCGCTTCGACGGCGGTGTACCAGGGCGTCAGGGACCATTGCGTCATCGAGACGGCCGCGGCGAGGGAGCCGAGGATGGCGGCGAGCCAGGCTCCGGCCACGTTCCGGCGGGCGAGCAGGACCGCCATGGCCGGCAGGCCGAGGAACACGGCTGTGCCACCCAGCACCTCT
>CAZTVJ010000343.1:0-2998 GCA_964616935.1 uncultured Acidimicrobiales bacterium
GGCGGCAACCAGCAGAAGCTCATCGTCGGTCGGGAGATGATGGCCGATCCGACGGTGCTCGTGGCCGCCCAGCCCACACGGGGCGTCGATGTCGGGGCCCAGGCCGCCATCTGGGACAGCCTGCGCGAGGCCAGGGCTGCCCACCTCGCGGTGCTGCTGGTGTCGGCCGACCTCGAGGAGCTGATCGGGCTCAGCGACACGCTCTACGTGATGTTTCGCGGCGAGCTGGTGGCCAAGCTCGATCCGACCACCATCACGCCCTCCGAGCTCGGGGAGTACATGACGGGCGCCCGCACCGACAAGGGTGCCGCATGAGGGGGCGCAACGTCCTCCTCGCGTTGGCCGCGCCCGTCGCCGCCGCAGTGTCGGCCATCGTGATCTCGTCGATCGCCCTGCTGCTCATCGGGTCCAACCCGGTCGACGCGTTCCAGGCCATGTGGGAGTACGTCACCACGGCCGATTCGATCGTGGCCGTCATCAACCGGGCCATCCCGTACTACATCGCCGGCTGCGCGGTGGCCATCGGGTTCAAGATGAACCTGTTCAACATCGGTGTCGACGGCCAGTACCGGTTGGCTGCGGTGTTCGCCGCGGCAGTGGGCGCCACACTCGACCTCCCGGCCGTCTTCCAGATCGCGGCCATCCTCCTCGTGGCCATGGCGGTCGGCGGTGCGTGGGCCGGCATCGCCGGTGCGCTGAAGGTGACCCGCGGCGTCAACGAGGTCGTCTCCACGATCATGTTGAACTTCATCGCGACCGGGCTCACCGCCTACCTGCTGACGAACTACTTCCGCAACAACGAGGTGGTCAACCAGGCCGAGACCGACCTCATCCCTCCTGGAGGGCGGGTGCCGTCGCTCAACAACCTGCTGTCGAAGCTCAGCATCGACCTGCCGGCCAACACCAACCTCAGCGGCTTCCTGCCGTTCGCCGTCGTGATCGGCATCGCCTTCTACGTCATCATCTACCGCACCCGCTTCGGGTTCGACCTGCGGGCCTCGGGCCGCAACCCCAATGCCGCCCGATCCTCGGGAGTGAACCCGAAGGCCATGATCATGAAGACCATGCTCCTGTCCGGCGCCGTGGCCGGCCTGGCGGGCATGTCGCCGTTGCTCACCGAGTTCTACAAGTACGGCGACACCTTCCCCACGGGCATCGGCTTCACGGGAATCGCCGTAGCGCTGCTCGGGCGCAACACCCCGTGGGGCATCGCCGTGGCCGCCGTCGTCTGGGCCGGCATCGAGCGTGCCTCGCAGAACCTCCGCACGGTCGACGTGCCGCAGGAGATCGGCCAGATCCTGCAGGGGACACTGCTGCTCACAGCGGTGATCGCTTTCGAGGTCGTCCGGCGCTACCGCTTGAACCTGGTGGTCAAGGAAGCCGCCGCCAAGACCGCAGCGGAACGTATCGGGCCGGCGCCGCTGCCGCAGGGAGCCGTCGGGTGACCGCGGTTCAGGTGCCTCCCACCGAGGTACGCCCGGCCGGGTTCGGCGCCCGAATCAAGGCCGCGATGGCCGAGCGCTCGTGGCTGCGCCCGCTCCTGCTCGGGGCCGGTGTCATGGCTCTGCTCTCGCTCGTGCGGATCCTCGCCGACGCGCCGGGTCTCACTGCGGGCGTCACCTTCATCGCGGCGGTGGGCCTGGCATCGCCCATCCTGCTGGCCGGCCTCGGTGGCCTCTACTCCGAGCGCTCGGGCATCATCAACATCGGCCTCGAGGGCATGATGGTGATGGGCGCCTGGTTCGCCGGCTGGGCCGGCTGGCAGTTCGGCCCGTGGTGGGCGCTCGTGTTCGGCGCCTTCGGTGGGATGCTGGCCGGCCTCGTGCATGCGGTGGCCACGGTCACCTTCGGCGTCGACCAGATCGTGTCCGGCATCGCCATCAACCTCATCGCCCCAGGTGTCACCCGGTTCCTGTCCAGCCAGATCTTCGTGGGCAACGCCGACGGCACCATCACCCAGTCGCCGTCGATGGCCACCGGCATCGGCCGCTTCTCGGTCCCGGTGCTGTCCAGCTTCTTCACCTGGCTCAACCGCCAGCAGTGGTTCTTCGTCTCGGATGTCGCCGGGCTGCTCGTGGGCTTCACCAAGGACATGTCCTGGTCCACGTTCGTGGCCTGGATCCTGATTCCGTTCTCGGCCTACCTGCTGTGGCACACGGCGTTCGGCTTGCGGCTCCGCTCGTCGGGCGAGAAGCCGTCGGCCGCCGACTCGCTCGGCGTGTCCGTGTACCGCATGCGCTACCTCGGCGTGCTCATCTCCGGGTCGCTGGCCGGTCTCGGTGGCGCCTGGCTCGCTCTCGAAGTGCGGTCGTACCAGCAAGGCCAGGTGGCCGGACGCGGGTTCCAGGGCCTCGCGGCCATGATCTTCGGAAACTGGCGCCCGGGCGGGCTGGCGGTGGGCGCCGGTCTCTTCTCGTACGCGCAGACGCTGACGTTCGGGTCGGACAAGAGCGTCCGTGCCTTGTTCCTCGTCGCGGCGATCGCCTTCGCCGGCATGACCGTCGTGCTGCTCGTTCGCCGCAAGATCCCCCAGGGCCTCGGTCTCGGCGTCATCGCCTTCTTCACGTTCCTCTACTACAACGCCGTCTCGAAGGTGGACAACCAGATCGTCTACATCACGCCGTACGTGGTCACCCTTCTGGTACTCACGTTCGCCTCGCAGCACCTGCGCCCACCGGCGGCCGAGGGTCGCCCGTGGTTCAAGGGCCAGAGCGAGTGACGGGCCTCGGGCCGGTCGACTGGGTGGCGCTGCGCCAGGCCGCCATCGACGCCGCTGCCCGCGCTTACGCGCCGTACTCGCACTTCCATGTTGGCGCGGCGGGCTTGGTGGACGATGGGCGCGTGGTGACGGGCTGCAACGTGGAGAACGCGTCCTACGGTCTCACGTTGTGCGCCGAGTGCGGGTTGGTGTCGTCCCTGGTCGCCTCGGGCGGTGGTCGCCTCGTGGCCGTCGTCACGGTGGCCGGTGACGGGCAGCCCGTGATGCCCTGCGGCCGCT
>CAZTVJ010000344.1:0-3350 GCA_964616935.1 uncultured Acidimicrobiales bacterium
TCCCCGGTGGCGGTGTCCATGACGATCACCATGCCACCGCGCGCACCCGTCTTGGTGACCGTGCTCACCAGCGCCTGCTCCGCCTCGTACTCGAGGGTGCGCTGGAGGGTGAGGCGGAGGTCGTCGCCAGGTTCGGCGGGCACCACCTGGCGCTGGCCGGTCGGGATCGTGCGCCCCTTCTGGTCCCGCTCCCTGACCAGCTCGCCCGGGGTTCCCGTGAGCACCTCGTCGTACTGCTTCTCCAGCCCTGCCGTCCCATTGCCGTCGGGGTCTGTCGATCCCAGGACACCGCGGGCCACGTCGTCGGAGGGATAGAAGCGCTTGTGCTCGCTGTACTGCGACACCCCGTCGAGATCGAGCGCCGCGACCCGTGCCGCGGAAGCCTCGTCGACCTGGCGGCGCACGTACTCGAACTCGCTGTCGTCGGCCAGTCGCTTTGCGAGCGCCGCAGTCTCCTCTGGTCCCAGCTCCAGCGCACCGGCCAGTGCCGCCGCCGTCGCCCCCGGGTCGCGGACCAGTCGCGGATCGGCCCAGATCGTGGCGGCCGGCACCGACAGCGCGAGGACCTCGCCGTCACGGTCGAACATCGTGCCCCGCTCGGCCGGGATCGTCACCGAGCGGGTGCGCTGGCGCACGCCGTAGTTCGCGTAGTCCTCCTTGTCGACCGTCTGCAACAACCCGACGCGGGCGACGACCACGCCCACGAGCAGCACGGCGAGGACGAACAGCGCGGCGAGGCGCCTTCGCGGCTGGCCGGCCCGGAAGATCGAGGGGTTCGGGCGGCGCCGGCCCGGGGCGCCGGGCGGAGCGGCTCGGGGTCGGCGCGGCAGCTCTCTGGAGCCGGCACTGGTGCGAGTGGTCATCGTGCCATCACGGCGCCGCGCGCAGCAGCGGCTTCATCGACGACCAGTCCTCGGCGTTGGCCGTACCCGACGGGCCGGTGTCGGCCAGGACCCCGCCTGCGGCGGCCACCTCAGCCACCACCGCCGGGCCGGGCGACAGGTACGTCACCTGATCCGGCCCTGGTCGCACCAGCCCGAGGCGCCGTGCCTCGGCCACGACGCGCTCTGGCGCTTCGAGCTGGGCGACCTTGAGGCGCAGCTGCTGGAACTGGTCCCCGGCCTCGTCCAGGTCGCGCTCCATGCGATCCAGGCGCAGCTGGTCCTGGGCGATCTTCGCCTGGAAGGCGACCAGGCCGAGCATGAGGGCGAACACGGCAGTGACCCCCAGGACCGCGGCCACCCCGGCCCGGCGGCGCCGGACGTGGCTCGGCACGACGAGGAGGGCCGGGCGTTCCCTCGGCGTGCTCGCCGGGCGGACCTGAAGGGGAGCCGCCGCGCCACGGGCTGCACCATCGCGGCGGTCCCGCGGGGGCGCGGGCAGCTGTCGTGCGGGCGTGCTCATCGGGCGCGGCGCCGCTTACCCGTTGGCGGCGAGCTTCTCGACGGCCCTGAGGCGGGCCGACTGGGCACGGGGGTTCGCCTCGACCTCGGCCTGGCTCGGCTTCCACGAGCTCGACCGGAGCAGGCGGACCGTCTGGACCGCGTCGCACACGCAGGGCAGACCTGGCGGGCAGACGCAGCCACCCGTGGCGTGCTCACGGAACTTCTGCTTCACGATCCGGTCCTCGCCCGAGTGATAGGAGAGCACGACGACCCGACCACCGGGTTCGGTGTGCTCGATGGCCTCGTCGATGGCATCGGGAAGGATCTCGAGCTCACGGTTCACAGCGATGCGGATGGCCTGGAAGGTCCGCTTGGCCGGGTGGCCACCTCGCCGCCGGGCCGGGGCCGGGATGGCCTCGCGCACGATCACCGCGAGGTCGGCGGTGTTCTCGATCGGGCGGTTGGCCACGATCGCCCGGGCAATGCGGTCGGCGAAGCGCTCGTCGCCGTACTCCCGCAGGATGCGGGCCAGCTCGACCTCGCGGTAGCCGTTGATGATGTCGGCCGCCGCCCACGTCTGGCCGCGGTCCATGCGCATGTCGAGCGGACCGGCGTTGCGGTACGAGAAGCCCCGGTCGGCCACGTCGAGCTGCGGGGACGAGACCCCGAGATCGAAGAGGACGCCGGAGGTGGTGTTGACCTTGAGCTCGCTCATGATGGCCCCGAGGCGATCGAACCGGCCGTGGCGCAACATCACCCGGTCGCCGAAGGGTGCGAGCACCTCGGCGGCGGCGGCGAGAGCCTCGTGGTCCTGGTCGATCCCCAGGAGCTGGAGATCGGGTCGGGCCTCGAGCAGGAGGCGGGCATGCCCGGCTCCCCCCAACGTCGCATCCACCAGGACCCCTGCCGGGACCACCCGGAACAGCTCGACCACGAGGTCGGCCATGACGGGCTGATGGTGGAACTCGCTGGTCATCCCTCGTCACCAAGGGGCGGATCGATCGCCAAGCGATCCATCCTCCCCCATCGGGTGGGTCCTTCGGGTTCGCTCATCGGGAGCCCCCCGGTCAGCGGTTGCCGCCAGGATTTCTCCCTGGCTGACGAGACGGAAGCGGGCGGAGTTGGGGCTGTCCATCTTGCTGACCGGAAGGCTCCGGATGAGCGAACACCTCGGGTGCACCACGGGGTCGTGTCGTCCTCGTCCCTCCTTCCTGCTCGTGACGGTTGATTGCTTGCTCTTGCTCAGTCGGCCTCGTCCTTGAGGCCTTCGCCGCCGCGGGCTTCCACGGCGTCGAACTTGTCGGCGTTCCAGATCTCCACCCGGTCGACCGCACCGATGACGACGACCCGGGTGCTCAGCTCCAGCTCGGCGAAGTCGCGCAGCTTCTGGTCGATGACGACGCGGCCCTGTGCGTCGATGGGCACCTGGTAGGTGTTGGCCGACAGGGCGCGCAACCGATCGCGGCTGATCTCCTTGCGCTTCACCTGCTCCAACGTCTCCTGGGCCATCTGCTCGTACTCCTCGGGCGTGAAGGCATCGACGCAACCGTTCGCACCGAAGGACAGGTAGGCCTGGGACTCGAACTTCTGGCGGAACGTCGCCGGCAACGCCAACCGACCCTTCGGGTCGAGCTGACGGTCGTGCCGTCCGACGAAGACGCCGTTCATCCGTGTTGGTTCCTGCCTGCCTCGGCCGGGAAATCGGATGGTCGCTCTGCCTGGTGAGCGACCCCCCTCCTCCCCACGTGGCCCCACCGTAGGCCCCGTTTCCCCCCACTGTCAACCACTATTCCCCACTACGCGCCCCTTTCCTCCCCCACGCCCCCACCGGACCGCCCGGCCGTGCCGAATTCGTGCCGGTCGTCCGTCCGACTCCGCTCGCGCCACCCGCCAGCAGCAGTCCGGCGGTTCTCGGGCGCGGATCCAGCGCGTGGCACGGTCCAGCGTCCCGAGAGCTGATCGACC
>CAZTVJ010000345.1:0-2483 GCA_964616935.1 uncultured Acidimicrobiales bacterium
AGTTGCCGCGACCCATCGAGATCATCGCCACCGACGGCCTCGCGCTGCGCGCTGACCTCGACGGTGGAGCACGATGACGGAGCCCGCTGTCGTCGACATCCTCGGGCGCCCGAACGTGGGCAAGAGCACGCTCGTCAACCGCATCGTCGGCCGCCAGGTCGTCATCGTCGAGAACGAGCCGGGGGTGACGCGAGACCGAAAGGAGCTGGAGGCCGAGTGGCTCGGTGTCCCGTTCACGGTGGTCGACACGGGCGGCTGGCTGCCCGGCGGCTCGGTGCTCGACGCCAAGGTCAGCCGCCAGGTGGAACAGGCCGTGCGCGGAGCCGACGTGGTGCTGTTCATCGTCGACGTGTCCGTCGGTGTCACCGAAGAGGACGCCAACGTGGCCGAGTGGCTGCGACGGTCCGGTAAGGACGTCCTCCTCGTTGCCAACAAGGCTGACAACGACCGTCGTGAGCAGGACTCCTGGGAGCTGCTGGCCCTGGCCGTCGGCGAGCCGTGGCCCATCAGCGCGCTCCACGGCCGCCGCACCGGCGATCTGCTCGACGAGGTGGTCCGGCGCTTCCCGGACGGCAAGCGTGAGCCGGCCCCAGTCGGCGTCGAGGAGGACGGAGAATCGGGGGCAGCACTGCTCCCAGACGTGCCCGCCGTCGCCGTCGTGGGGCGGCCCAACGTGGGCAAGTCGACGCTGTTCAACCGGCTCATCGGCGAGGACCGCGCCGTCGTCCACGACATGCCGGGCACCACCCGCGACGCCATCGACACCGTGGTCGACACCGACGACGGACCCATCCGCTTCGTCGACACCGCGGGCATGCGCCGCAAGAGCAAGATCGACGACGGCACCGAGTACTACTCACTCGTGCGGGCGTTGCGGGCGGTCGACGAGGCCGACGTCGCGCTGCTCGTCATCGACGCGACCGATGGCGTCACCAGCCAGGATCAACGACTGGCCGAGCGGATCGACGCGGCGGGCTGCCCGGTGGTGGTGATGCTGAACAAGTGGGACCTCCTCGACGACGCCGAGCAGCGCGCCGACGTCACCGCCAACCTGGCCCGCATGCTCCACTTCATCGGTGACGCGCCTGTGCTGAAGGTGAGCGCGCTCACCGGCAAGGGCGTGCACAAGCTGCAGCCGGTCCTGGCCGACGCCATCGAGCGCTACCACCGCCGCATGCCCACCCGAGCCGTGAACGACGTGATCGCCGAAGCGCAGCAGAACCAGCCCGCGCCGCATGGCGTGCGCGTCCTGTACGCGCTCCAAGGCGCCACCGATCCCCCCACGTTCACGCTGTTCGCGAATCGCGAGGTGCCACCGACCTACCTGCGCTACCTCGAGCGCCGGCTACGCGAGAAGTTCGACCTCGGCGCCGTGCCCATCAAGCTGCGCGTGCGACGCCGGTCCGGGTAGCGGGCTAGACACCTGCCGTGGACGACCTCGAGCAGCTCGTTGACCGAGCCCGGCAGGGCAACCTCCACAAGGAGGCCGACAAGCTGGCGCGCCAGGGCAAGCTGTTCGTGCGCGACCGCCTCGACCTCCTGCTCGACAAGGGCACGTTCGTGGAAGACGGCCTTCTGGCCAATGCCGCCGCCACCGACCTGCCGGCCGACGGCGTCGTCACCGGGGTCGGCCGCATCGAGGGGCGCCCGGTCTGCGTCATGGCCAACGACCCCACCGTGAAGGCTGGCTCCTGGGGCGCTCGCACCGTCGAGAAGATCGTCCGGCTCACCGAGTACGCCCTGCGCCACGAGCTGCCGGTCTTCTGGCTCGTGGACTCGGCGGGCGCTCGCATCACCGACCAGGTCCAGCTGTTCCCGGGCCGGCGCGGGGCGGGCCGCATCTTCGCCAACCAGGTGCGCCTGTCCGGCAAGGTGCCGCAGGTCTGCTGCCTGTTCGGTCCCTCCGCGGCGGGCGGTGCCTACATCCCGAGCTTCTGCGACGTGGTCTTCCTCGTGGAGGGCAACGCGTCGATGTACCTCGGGTCGCCCCGCATGGCCGAGGAGGTGATCGGAGAGATCGTGACGCTGGAGGAGATGGGCGGAGCGCGCATGCACGTCACCGTCTCGGGGTGCGGCGACAACCTGGCCAGCGACGACGCCGACGCCATCGAGCAGGCCAAGCACTGGTTCTCCTACCTGCCCTCCACCTGGCGGGAGACGCCGCCGGCCTTCCACCCGGAACCACCGGCGCGCCAGCTCACCCGAGCGGTGCTGCCCGACACCGAGGCCCAGGGCTACGACATGCACGGCGTGATCGACGGCATCGTCGACGCCGACTCCTTCTTCGAGGTGAAGCCGCTCTGGGCACCCGAGCTGGTCGTCGGGTTCGGGCGCCTCGACGGCAACGCGGTCGGCATCGTCGCCAACAACCCGGCGGCCAAGGGCGGCGTGCTGTTCGTCGACTCGGCGGACAAGGCGGCCCGGTTCATCTGGCTGTGCGATGCCTTCAACCTGCCCCTGGTGTTCCTGGCCGATGTACCGGG
>CAZTVJ010000346.1:0-10065 GCA_964616935.1 uncultured Acidimicrobiales bacterium
CGGCCAGTACGACCTACCCATCCCCCGACCCCGGTCCCACGAGCTGATGGTCGTCAGCTCGACCGTCGACCGGTTCGGTGAGGACTGGAGCCTGCCCCGCGACGACCTCCGTCTGTGGGTGAGCCTGCAGGAGCTCACGACCCATGCCGTGCTGTCGGTGCCGCACGTGCGGGCCGAGCTGGAGCGTCTGCTGGCCGAGTACGTCGCCGGCTTCGAGGCGAACCCCCGGGCGCTGGAGGATGCGCTCGGTTCGGTCGACCCGAGCCAGATGGGCGACCAGGCCGCGCTCCAACAAGCCATGGGCGACCCGGCCGTGCTGCTCGGCGCCATCGAGTCATCGGCACAGCGGGCGTTGCTGCCGCGGCTCGACGCGCTCGTGGCCGCCGTCATCGGGTACGTCGACCACGCCGTCGACGAGATGGGCCGAGGACTGGTCGGTTCCTCGGACATGATCGCGGAGGCCGTCCGGCGACGACGCGTGGAGGCGGACGCCTCCGACGCCTACGTGGAGCGCCTGCTGGGGCTCACCCTCGGCCGGGCGCAGGTCGAGCGAGGCCATGCGTTCGTAGCCGGCGTGGTCGAGCGGGCCGGGCGTGAGGGTCTGGCTCGGCTGTGGCAATCCGCCGACGTGCTGCCCACACCGGCCGAGGTCGACGCCCCCGGCTTGTGGCTGGCCCGCATCGACCTCCCCGAGGCCTGAGGCCGCCGAGTCGCAGCGATCTCGCGGCCGATCTCGTGCGGGTTGTGCCGCCTGAGACGGGCGCGTTGCCAGCATGTTGGAGAAACGCCCGACGGCGGGCTCAGCGGTCTGGTGGGACCCACGCGTCATCGGGCGGTGGCAGATCCGCCGGGCCAGGCGGGGGCTCGGCACGGCGGGCGGCCCGTGCGCGGCGGCGCCCATGCAGGAACCGCCCGACCCGGTGACCGATCGGCGCCGGGAGGTGGCCGCGCGTCCGCCAGGTGCGCATGCCTATGAAGTACCAGCCCGCGCCGGCCAGCGCCACGAACCCGACGACCAGGAAGCCTGCTGCGCCAGGGATGGGCAGCGCGACGGGCACGAACGCCCCGAGCACCCAGGCCATCTGGAAGCGAGTCTCGAACTGTGAGAACGCCCTGCCCTGGTTCGCATCTGGCGCGTCGCGCTGGACGGTGGCGTCGAAGCCCAAGCGGGCCAAGGCCGCGCTGAAGCCCACGATGGCGGCGGCGAGGGCCGCTGTCGCCTTGCCGAGCAGCAAGGCCGTGACGATGCCCGCGAAGGCGGTGAGGGCCAGGGCGACGAGCAGCATCAGGTCTTCCCGGATGCGCCGACGGACCTGGGGGCCGACGACGTTGCCGATGAGGGTGCCAATGGCGCCGGCCGACAGCACCACACCGAAGAACGCCGTTGAGGCGCCCTGGTCGCGAAGCCAGAACGCGATGAGGAAGGTGAGGAACCCGGACACCGCTCGCAGCAGGGTCATGGCCGTGGCGCCGAGCTGGATGCCCGTCGAGTGCAGCTCGACCTTCTCGTCCGTGGTCGCCTTCTCGGGCGCGATCACCGTCCGGGGCAGCGACAGGGCCGAGACTGCCGCCAGCGCGAAGAAGACGGTCGACCACAGGACCGTGACCTCGGGGCCGATGAGGCTGAAGAGCAGCGCCGGGATCGCGGCCAGGAACCCGACGAGACCACCGACCGTTCCCAGCTTGGCGTTGGCCTCGACCAGCTCGTCCTCGCGGCGCACGACGGTGGGCACCAGCGCGCTCTTGGCGACGGCATAGGCCTTGCCCAACGCGAGTGCCAAGAACGCGAGGGGGAACAGCAGCAGGCTGTCGAGGTTGCCGGCCATGAGCACGCTGACGAGCACGCGGCCCGAAGCCACCAGCACGACCATCATCCGCCGGCCACCCTTGATCCGGTCGACGGCCGGCCCGAGGAAGGGCGCGACGATCGCAAACGGAGCCACGGTGAACAGCAGGTAGAGCGCGACGCGCCACCGCGCCTGGCTGGGGTCGATGCTGAAGAAGAGCGAACCCGCGAGAGCGATCGCGACCGTTGCGTCGCCCGCCACCATCAGCGCGTGCGTGCGGACGAGGCGGGCGAACGGCGGCAGCGAGCCCGTGGAGGCAGGCCCCCCGGAGCCGCTCGGGCCGTTCGCTCCGCTCACGGCTAGATCGTAGGACCGTGGGACGCGCTCAGACCTTCGGAGACTCGTACTTGTAGCCCAGGCCCCGGATGGTCACGATCCTGGTCGGGTTGGAGGGATCGTCCTCCACCTTCGAGCGGAGGCGCTTGACGTGGACATCCAGCGTCTTGGTGTCGCCGACGTAGTCAGCACCCCACACCCGATCGATCAGCGTGTCGCGCGTCAACACCCGCCCGGCGTTCTCGAGCAACAGCTCGAGCAGCTCGAACTCCTTCAGGGGCAGCTGAACATCGTCGCCCCGGATGACGACCTCGTGGCGCTCGGCATCGAGCTTCACGTCGCCGACCTCCAGCGCCTCCTCGGTGCCATCGACCAGCGTGCGGCCCTTGGGCGTCCGCCGCAACACCGCGCGCATCCGAGCCACCAGCTCCCGTAGTCGGTAGGGCTTGGTCACGTAGTCGTCCGCGCCGACCTCGAGTCCGACCACGGTGTCGATCTCGGCTCCCTTGGCAGTCACCATGATGATCGGCACCTGGCTCTTCTTGCGTATCTGGCGGCAGACGTCGATGCCCGAGAGCTTGGGCAGCATCACATCGAGCAGCACCAGGTCGGGACGGACGAGGTCGAACAGCTCAAGAGCCTGTGCGCCGTCGCGCGCGACCTGAACGTTGAAGCCCTCGCGCCGTAGGCCGATGGTCAGCGCCTCGATGAAGGACTCTTCGTCCTCGACGACGAGGATCGTGCTCTGGGTGGTCATGGGATCAGCCTGCCTCCGGCATCGTGACGGCTACGCGTCCCGGTCCGGCCGGGATGCAGATGGTGAACGTGGACCCCTCGCCCTCGGCCGAGTCGACCGACACGGTGCCACCGTGGTTCGTGGCCACGTGGCGGACGATGGCCAGGCCGAGACCGGTCCCACCGGTGTCACGGCTGCGGGCCCGATCGACTCGGTAGAAGCGCTCGAAGATGCGGTCCCGGTCGCGGGCAGGGATGCCGATGCCGTGGTCGGCGACGCGCAGCTCCACCGACTGACCGTCGGTTCGAGCCGAAACCTCGACCGACGAGCCGGGGTCGGAGTACTTGACACCGTTCTCCAACAGGTTCGCCAGCGCCGATACGAGCTGGCGACGATCGCCCACCACGGTCAGGCGCCTGGACGGCTCCTCCACGACGACGTTGATCGATCGGTGGTCGGCAAGGTACCGGACCCTCTCCACCGCCTCCGCCGCGAGCAGCCCGACGGCGACAACCTCGGTCAACGGGCGTCCGTCGTGCTCGAGCCTCGACAGCTCGAGGAGGTCCTCGATGATGCGCGCGACCCGGTTGGCCTCACCCACCATCTTCTCTGCGAGGCGACGCATCAGCGTGAGGTCGTCTTCGTCGACCATGGTCTCCGCGAGCAGCGCAAGCGCACCGACGGGCGTTCGCAGCTCGTGGCTGATGTTGGCCACGAAGTCGGTGCGCATCTCCTCGAGCCGGGCACGCTCGCTGACGTCCTCGATCAGGGTGATGGCCAGATCAGCGTCTGCCGCATCCATCAGAGCCGCTCTCACGTGGATCATCCGACGAGGGGGCCCTTGGAGCTCAAGCGTCTGCGCGCTCGGCTCGCCGCGCAGGGCAGCGCGCAGCGTCGCCCGCACCGCCTCCTCGACCAGGGCATCGGCGTACCGAACACCGAGGAAGCTCGCAGCGCTCGCGTTTCGCAGCAGGATCTGCTCGTCGCGGTCGGCCACGACGACGCCGATGGGCAAAGCGTCCGCCGCGGCCTGCAGCTGCGCGAACGACGCCAGACGAGCCCGGGTGCCGTCCTGCAGCTGGGCAATGGACCGTTCGAGCCGGCGCTCGGCTTCGTCGAGGCTCGTCGTACGGGTTGATGGCTGCTCCGGGTCCGCTCGATGGGCCACATCGGAGAGCCTGCCAGCGAGGTTGATGCGAACGACCACCACGGCAATCCCTGCGGCGACCAGCGCCGAGATCAGCGCCACGACCGCCGTCATCATCGTTCAGCCCTCCACAGGCTGCTCGTCCGCCTCGACCCCCGTGGCCACGCGATTGCCGCCCCCGGGCAGCTCGCCCATCACGGCGTAGCGCACCCACTCACCGATGTTCACGGCGTGATCGCCGATCCGCTCGTAGAAACGAGCGATGAGCGCGAGCTGCACGGCCACGGCGAGATCCGTGCGGTTCGAGGCGTGGCTCTCGAAGATGGCACCGATGAGCGAGACCTGCAGCCGGTCGAGCAGATCGTCGATGTCGTCGAGCGCGCCTGCCAGCCCGGCATCGGACTCGACGTAGGCGTCGACGGCGAAGCGCATGAGCTGCTGGGCCTGGTCGCTCATCTGGGTGATGAGACCGCGCAGGCGAGGGTCGAGGTCCTTGCCATAGAGCCGCCGGGCCGCCTTGCAGATGTTGGCGCAGAGATCGGCCGATCGTTCGACCTCGGCCACGATCTTCACGGCCGAGATGAGCTGGCGTAGGTCGCTGGCCATCGGCTGCTGCAGCGCGAGCACGGCGTAACAGCGGTGCTCGAGATCGTGGCAGCGCTCGTCGTAGAGCTCGTCGGCCTGGATGAGCTCGTCGGCACCCTTGAGGTCGGTGTCGAGCAGGATCTGGGTGGCCCGAGGGACGATCTCGACGAGGATCGCGGCGATCCGCGTCATCTCGTCGTGGATCTCCTGCAGCTCCTGGTGGTAGCTCTTGCGTGCCTCGATCATCCGAAACGCCCCGTGATGTAGTTCTCCGTGCGCTCGTCCGACGGGTTGGAGAAGATCTTCTCGGTCAGGTCGTACTCGACGAGCAGGCCGGTGCGCTGGTCGGTGTCCGAGTCCAGCTCCGCCGTGAAGAAGGCCGTGCGATCGCTCACCCGGGCGGCCTGCTGCATGTTGTGGGTCACGATCACGATCGTGTACTGGCTCTTCAGCTCCTGCATGAGGTCCTCGATGCGGGCGGTGGCGATGGGGTCGAGCGCGGAGCACGGTTCGTCCATCAGCACGACGTCGGGTTCGACCGCGATCGTGCGGGCGATGCACAGGCGCTGCTGCTGGCCGCCGGACAGGCCGAGCGCAGAGTGCCGGAGCCGATCCTTGACCTCGTCCCACAGCGCCGAGCTTCGCAAGGAGCGCTCGACGACGTCGTCGAGCGTGCTCTTCTTGCGGACGCCGTTCACCTTCGGCCCGAAGGCGATGTTGTCGTAGATGCTCTTCGGGAACGGATTCGGTTTCTGGAACACCATGCCGATGTGGCGCCGCACCTCCGTCGGCGACACGTTCGGCCCGTAGAGGTCCTGGCCGTGATACAGCAGCGATCCGGTGACGCGAGCACCGATGATGAGGTCGTTCATCCGGTTCAACGAGCGCAGGACCGTCGTCTTGCCGCAACCCGACGGCCCGATGAAGGCCGTGATCTCGTTCTTGGCGATCCGCATGTCGACGCCATGCACCGCGCGGAACTTGCTGTAGTAGACGGCGATGTCACGCAACTCGAACACAGCCTCGCGCTGTGAGCCTGCTGTGGCAGGCGAGGCGCTGTGGGTCGCGGCTAGGCGGTGGCCGAGGGGCGACTCATCCGAGACGGGCGGTGGGGGTGCTTCTGCGGCCACGGCGGGCTCCAACGTAGTTCCAGTGGGGTCGTTCATCGGTGGGTTCACCTCTTGGTTGCGAAGCGGGCCGAGACCAGCCGGGCGACGAGCGTCAACAGGAACGTCAGCGCCACGAGCGTGAGCGCTGCCCCCCACGCCCGCTCCTGAGCAGCGGCGAACGGCGAGGTGGCGTTGCGGAAGATCAGCGGGGACAGCGCGGTGTTGGCCCCGTTGAACAAGCTGAAGTTGGGTGACGTGACGACACCGATGGTGAACAGCAGTGGTGCGGTCTCACCGGCCGCTCGGGCAACGGCCAGCAGGGCGCCGCTCACGACGCCCGGCAGTGCCGACGGCAGGACGACGGTGAGGATCGTGCGGCTCTTCGTGGTGCCGAGCGCGTAGCTGCCTTCGCGTAGCGCGTCGGGCACCAGCTTCAGCATCTCCTCCGTGCTGCGGATCACCACTGGCAGCATCAAGAAGGAAAGGGCGAGTGCCCCACCGAAGGCCGACAGGCCGAAGTTCAGCGTCCAGATCAGGTAGACGAGCAGGCCCATCACGATCGACGGCACGCCGGTCATGACGTTGGCCATGAACCGTACGAGGCGTGCGAGCGGGCCGACGGCGCCGTACTCGGTGAGGTAGATGGCCCCCAAGATGCCCAGGGGGACGGCCATGAGCGTTGCCGCTCCAGTGATGAGCAGCGTCCCAACGATGGCCGGGTAGATGCCGCCGCCAGGGCGGCGCGACTGGATCGGGGTGTCCTGCGTGAGGAACGACCAGCCCATGGCAGCCAGGCCCTTGGAGAGCAGCGTGAACAGCACTGCCACGAGCGGAACCAGGGCGAGGAACAGGGTGAGGATCATGAGCCCGGTCATGATCGTGTTCTTGGTGAACCGCCACCCGCGGCGAGGGCTCAGGTCGATCGGCGGCGGTGTCGCTGCCCCTCCGGGTGCCGGTCGGTCGAGTACGGCGGTCATGCGCGGGCCCCCTGGCTCTTGCGCAGGGACCGGGACACGACGTAGCTGGCCAGGATGTTCACGAGGATCGTGATGAGGAAGAGCACGACGGCCAGGGCGAGAAGCGCCGCCTTGTGCAGGCTGTCGGCTTCACCCCACTGGTTGGCGATCACCGCCGGCATGGAGTCGCCCGGAGCGAACAGGTTGGCGGTGATCTGTGGGGCCGAGCCGATCACCAGCGCGACCGCGATGGTCTCACCCATGGCCCGACCGAGACCGAGCATGACCGAGCCGACCAAGCCGCCCTTCGAGTGCGGGAAGACGGAACCGCGGATCATCTCCCACCGGGTCGCACCCAGTGCGAGCGCCGCTTCCTTCTCCCCCGGTGGTGTCGTCTCGATCACCTCACGGGACAGCGAGGTCACGATCGGGATGATCATGATGGCGAGGATGATCCCGGCGGTCATGAACGTCCGGCCGCTGCTGGCCGGGCCGAAGATGGTCCCGAGCAGGGGCACGTCGCCGACGACGTCGTGGATGTTGTTGAAGATCGGGAACAGCCAGGGTGCGAGGACCAGGACGCCCCACAGGCCGAACACGACCGACGGCACCACCGCCAGCAGATCGACGGTGTACACGATCGGCCGCTTCAGCCATTGCGGCGCGACCTGCGTCGTGAACAGTGCGATGCCGAGGCTGACGGGTACCGCGAAGAGCAGCGCCAGGGCCGAGCTGATCACCGTGCCGTAGATGAAGGCCAGGGCGCCGAACTCGTCGTTGGCCGGTGACCACGTGTCGGACGTGAAGAAGCTGAGGCCCATCTCCTGGAAGGCGGGCCATGCGTTCCTGGTCATGACGACGGCGATGAGAGCCAGGATGAGGAGCACGAGCAGCCCGGAGGCAAGGGCCAGGAGGCGGAAGGAGCCGTCAGCGACGGCCCGCTTACCTCGGAGGTCGATCGCAGGTGTGGACAATGCGTTCTCCCGTGGAAACGGTTGAGATCATGGGCAACTCGCGAGACGGTGGCGGGAGTTTCGCACTCCCGCCACCGTTCACGCTCACGCGGTCAGGCCTTGTCAGCCCTGGATCTTGTCGAGCTGGGCGAGCGCCTTCTCGTCCAGGTTCGCCGGCAGCCTGGCGTAGTCCACCTCGCCGGCCAGCTCCTGGCCAGCGGTGAGGACGTAGTTGATGAAGCACCGCGTGGCCAGAGACTTCGCAGCATCCGTCTGGATGGCGTAGGCCAGGATCCACGTCTGGGCCGCGATCGGGTAGGACGCGTCACCCTCGGCCCAGCCGGCGAAGAAGGTGAGGTTGTCCTTGATCTCGGCGCCTTCCGCCGCAGCGGACGTGGCCTCGAGGGTCGGCTCGACGAACTTGCCGGCCTTGTTCTTCACCGACGCCGTCGAGAGGTCGCTGGCCTTGGCATCGGCCAGGTCGACATAGCCCATGGCCCCGGGCGTGTCCTTGACGATCTGGGACACACCTGCGTTGCCGTTGCCAGCCTGCACACCTGCCGGCCACTCGATCGTGGAGCCAGACTTCAGCTTCCACGTGCCGTCGCCCTTCGATCCGACCGACGCATCCAGGAACTTGGTGAAGTTGTCGGTCGTGCCAGAGGAGTCCGAGCGGACCGCCACGGTGATCTTTTCGTCCGGCAAGGTGACACCCGGGTTGTCGGCCGCGATGGCCGGGTCGTTCCAGGTGGTGATCTCGAGCTGGAAGATCTTGGCGACGGTGGCCGGGCTCAGCTGGAGCTTGTCGACGCCGTCGAGGTTGTAGGCGAGGGTGATGGGCGCCAGCACCGTCGGGAAGTACAGAACCTCACCGCCCTTGAACTTCGCCAGGTCCTCTTCCTTGATGGCGGAGTCGGAGCCGGCCCAATCGGTCACCTGGTCGGCGAGGTCCTGGCGACCCTTACCGGAACCGCCGCCGCCGTAGTTGATCGTGACGCCGGGGACCTCTTCCTTGAAGGCCGCGATGGCTTCCTCGTAGAAGGCTTGCGGGAAGGTGGCGCCCGAGGCGTTGAGTGTGGCCTTGGCCTCCTGGCACTCGGCCGGGAGGCCGCCGGTTGCGGCGGTCGTCGGGGCCCCGCCGGCGGCGGTCGTGGTGGCCCCGCTCGCGGCAGTGGTTGCCGCTCCGCCGGCGGCTGTGGTTGCCGCGCCGGAGCTGGTGTCGGAGTCGCTGCCGCAGGCGGCGGCGACCAGGGAGAGTGCCGCCAGGCCGCCCACGAGGGCAACGCGACGACGAAGGGAGGTGTTCACGCTGGTTCGTCTCCTTGTAGGTGGTGGAAGACATCGCGGACCGTAGGCAGGGCAGGTGGCCGTCAGCCCTTGACAGGGTGAACGTGCGATGAACCCCGTCCGAACAATCGCAGAAGTGCCAGGTCAGAGCACGTGGCCGGCAGGCGAACAGCCTGACCGAACCGCTCGGCGAAGCGACCCTCAGCCGGGAGCGGCGCCGGCCGTCGATGCGCTGAAGGCATCGAGCACCACGCGGTCGTACGGGTACGTGAGCATCGCCCGCGCCGCCGGCACCAACAGCCACCGCACCTCGTCCACCTCGGCGTTGGGCGCGAAGGAACCGCCGGTCCAGCGCATCTCCCAGTACCGGACGCGCTTGGGCCGGTGCTTGTTGTCGCGGTAGCTGGTGCTCGGTAGCTCGCGGCCACGGTCGGCCGTGAAACCGGTCTCCTCGCGCACCTCGCGCTCGGCCGTGGCGGCGTCGTCGGCATCGCCGACCTCGCGCTTGCCCTTGGGGAACGACCAGTCGAGGTAGCGGGGACGGTGCACGACGAGCACCTCGACACCGAGGTCGCCGTGACGCCAGACGATGCCACCGGCCGCCCGTACGGTGCCGGCGGCGTCTCGATGCACCTCACCCATGCTCGCCGAGCCAGGCCCTCAGCACGCCGGCGGCGACGTCGTGCACCTCACCCATGCTCGCCGAGCCAGGCCCTCAGCACGCCGGCGGCGACGTCGTGCACCTCACCCATGCTCGCCGAGCCAGGCCCTCAGCTTCGCGTCGTCCAGGCGCTTCCACACCTTGCGCCACTCGCCGCGCCGGTCAGCAGCCTCTTGGCGCTGGGCGGCGATCAGCAGCCCGATGACCATCGCTTGCTGCCGGCTGACGCCGACCTCGACGGTCGCTCGCAGCCAGCCCTCGGCTACCACGGCGTCGTGCTGCTCACCGAGCACATCCTGGAGCGCGGCGACCCCAGCCGCGAACGGCGCCGCCTCCGGGATGGCGCGGGCGGCGGCCTCGGACGCGTAGCGCGCCCGCTTGGCCTTGATGCGCAACAGGTGGAGCGCCTCGTCGTCCGGGACCTTGGCCAGCTTGCGCGCCGCCCGGCGGAGCTTCTGCCACGGCTGAGCCACCACTTCGGCCAAGACCTCCGCGGCCGGCCGAGCGG
>CAZTVJ010000347.1:0-5329 GCA_964616935.1 uncultured Acidimicrobiales bacterium
TCGAGGGGGATCATCTCGCCTGCGAGCTTGCGCGCCTCGGCCGCGGAGAACTGGAACGTGCCGACGGCGCGCTCGGCCTCGACACGGGCGGTCTTGATGGGCTTGGCCGCCTCCTCGGCGATGATCCGGGCGAACTCCTCACGCCGCTCGGTCAGGCGCGCCGCGGCACGGTCGAGGATCTCCGCCCGCTTCCACGTCGGCATGGGCCCGGCGGCCAGCGCCGCTCTGGCTACGGCGACGGCACGGTCGACGTCCGCGGCCGTGCAGGAGGGCACGCTGCCCAGCACGGCACCGTTGTACGGCGAGTGGACGGTGATGACCTCGTCGGAGGTGAAGCGCTCGCCGGCGAGAGGGAGGGCACGCGCGTCGGACATGGGGCGACGATACTGCGGGCATGCCGTCGCGGTTCCCGTTCCTGGATCACCCTGGACCACTCCCGTTCTCGCATGCCGGGGGGGCCAAGGAGGCGATCGAGAACACCTGGCCCGCGTTCGAGGCGACGGTGGCGCTCGGTTACCGCTACCTCGAGACGGATGCGGTCGCGACGCGCGATGGCGTGCTCCTCGCCTTTCATGACCCTGTGCTCGACCGGCTCACCGACCAGCAAGGCGAGATCGCCAAGCTTGACTACTCGCAGGTGCAGAGCGCCGTGGTATCGGGCCAGGAACCGATCCCCCGGCTCGACGAGGTGTTCGCGAGGTGGCCGGATCTGCGGCTGAACATCGAGCCGAAGACCGACGAGGCGGTCGGTCCCCTGGCCGAGCTCATCCGCCGCACCGCCAGCATCGACCGCGTCTGCGTCGGGTCGTTCAGCGACCGCCGCATCCGCAAGCTCCGGGACGAGCTGGGGGCTGCGCTGTGCACGTCCATCGGTCCGCTGCCGATCGCCGCGCTGCGCTTGTCCAGCTGGGGGGTGCCGTTCCTCGACCGCGTCGTTCGTCGCACCGGTGCCGGCTGCGCCCAGATCCCGGTGAAGCAGTCGATCATCCGACTTGTGGACCGTCGCATGCTGGAGCGGGCGCATGGTCTCGGGTTGCAGCTGCACGTGTGGACGATCGACGACGCCGACGAGATGGGAGCCCTGCTCGACCTCGGCGTCGACGGGATCATGAGCGACCGTCCGTCCGTGCTCAAGGACGTCCTCGTGGCTCGCGGGCAGTGGTACGACGGCTCCGCGTGACGTCTCTGGCGGGTCCCGGGGCGTAGCTGCGGTATCGAACTTCGCACGTACGACGCGCCGTTCTGCATCGTGAGGCCGGACTTCGCATCGATGCACCGTGAACACGCGCCGCCGAAGCCCAGCTACGGGAGGAGCACGCCGGGGTTGAGGATCCCGTTGGGGTCGAGGGCCGTCTTGATGGCGCGGAACGTCGAGAGCTCGGCCTCGGACCGGTTGAGGGCCAGCCAGCGCCGCTTGGCCCGACCGATACCGTGCTCGGCGCTGATGCTGCCGCCCGCCGCGGCGACCAGCCGGAGCACCAGGTCGTCCACCTGGTCGTCGTCGATCGGCACGCCCAGCACGTTCACGTGGACGTTCCCGTCGCCGAGGTGCCCGAACAGCAGCACGTCCGCCGGTGCCAGCGCAGCCGCGACGTCGGTGGCGAACTGGGCCAGCCGGCTGAAGGGCAGCGAGACGTCGAGCTTGTGGGGGACGCCGGCCAACGAGATGGCTTCCGTGACGCGCTCGCGGAGCTGCCACAGCCGTGCCCGAGGCCCGGGCTCGGTGGCGACGACAGCCGGCCTCGGGCCGATCAGCGCCGCCAGCTCTTCAAGGCTCGTGGAGGCATCGACCTCGACGAGGACGGCCACGCCATCGCTGTCGAGCTCGACCGGCGCGACCAGATCGAACGACCGGCAGACCAGCTCGAGCGACGGTCGCCAAACGGCCTCGAGGGCGACCAGACCTCGCAGCGACCGGCGGGCCTCGGCCGCCAGCTCCACGGCATCCTCGGCAGACGAGCAGGCGATGACCACGGTGACGGGCGAGGCGATAGGCGCCACGAGCCGCAGGCGCGCGGCGGTCACGATGGCCAGGGTCCCCTCGCTCCCGACGAGCAGGCCGGCCAGGTCGTAGCCGGTGTTGTCCTTCACCAGCCCGTCGAGGTGGCGCAGCACCCGACCATCGGCCAGCACCGCTTCCAGCCCGAGCACCTGCGCCCGCATCGAGCCCCACCGCAGCACGTGCAGACCGCCCGCGTTCGTCGCCACCATGCCGCCGACGGTGGCTGAGTCGCGTGCGCCGAGGTCCACCGCGAACGCCCAGCCGGCTGCCGATGCGGCGAACTGCAGACGGGCGAGCGAGACCCCAGCCCCCGCCGTCACCTGGCCTGCCGCCGCGTCGATCGGAGCGAGCACGTCGAGCCGGCGCAACGACACCACCACGGAACCATCCAGCGGCACGCTGCCGCCCACCAGGCCGGTGTTGCCCCCTTGCGGCACGACGGCAAGCCGGTGGTCGTTGCACCAGGCCAGCACGGCGGCCACCTCGTCGACGGTGCCTGGCCGCACGACCGCCGCCGATAGGCCCGAGAACCTCCCGGTCCAGTCCCGCTCGTAGCCCGCTCGAACGTCGGCGTCGACGAGCACGTGGTCGGGGCCGACGATCGTCGTCAGTGCCGCGACGATGTCTGGCGACATGTCAGGCGTGGGCGCGGAGGGCACGCTCCAGTATCGCGACGGCCAGCTCGACCTCGTCGTCGGTGATGGTGAGGGGCGGGATGAGCCGCAGCACGTTCTCCCCGGGCCCGCAGGTCAGCACGATCATCCCGTCGTCGAGGCAGGCGCGCTGCACGGCCGCAGCGATGGCGGCCGACGAGACCTCGATGCCCACCATCAGCCCGACACCGCGCAGCTCGAGGACGCCGGGTCGGTCGGCGGCGACGGCGCGCAGCCCAGCCAGGAACCGGTCCCCGAGCACGCGGGCCCGCTCGTAGAGGCCTTCCTCGGCGAGCACGTCGAGCGTCGCCAGCGCTGCCGCGCAGGCCACGGGGTTCCCGCCGAAGGTGGAGCCGTGCGTGCCCGGTGGCCAGCAGCCGAACGTGGAGTCCTCGGCGATGAGCCCGCCGAGGGGAAGGCCGGACGCGACGCCCTTGGCGAACAGCACGACGTCGGGTCCCACGCCGAACGTCTCGGAGGCGAACGGCCGGCCGGTGCGCCCCATCCCACACTGGACCTCGTCGAACACGAGGAGGATGCCGTGCTCGTCGCAGCGATCCCGCAGCCCCCGCAGCCAGGCGACCGGAGCGGGCACGTAGCCACCTTCGCCGAGCACGGGCTCCACGATCATGGCAGCCACCGTCGACGCCGGTGCTTGCAGGTCGAGCAGCTCATCGAGGGCGGCCAGGCTGGCGCGCGTCGCGGCCTCCTCGCCGCCATGACGCAGCGGGTAGGCGTACGGGGCGATGGTGACGCCGCCGAGCAGTGGTTCGTAGCCCGCCCGGTACTTGCCCTTGGCCGTGGTGAGCGACACCGCGCCCAGCGTGCGTCCGTGGAAGGCCCCGCGGAAGGCGACGATGCCCGGCCGCCGGGTGACCATGCGGGCCAGCTTGATGGCGCCCTCCACCGCCTCCGCCCCGGTGTTGCAGAAGAACACACGCGGGTCCACGAACCAGGGGCAGAGCGCGCCGAGGCGCTCGGCCAGCTCGACGTTGCGCTGGTGGTGCGTCACCACCGACGTGTGCACCAGCTGGTGCAGCTGCGCCGTGGCGGCGGCCACCACCCTCGGGTGACCATGCCCCACGTTGGTGACGGCGATGCCCGAGGCGAGATCGAGCCACCGTCGACCATCGACGTCCACGAGCCACGACCCCTCGCCGGAGACGGCGACGACATCGGTGATGCGCGAGAGCGTGGACGCGAGCGCGGCCTGGTCACGGGCCAACCACGTCGCCGACTGCGTGCTCAGGTCGAGGGTGCTCATGTGTCTCCCATGCTCGGCCGGTTGTCGATCTGGGCCCGCTGCAGGCGGCCCGAGTAGTCGACGTACACCGTCTTCACCTGGCTGAACTGCTCGATGCCCCGTGTTCCTGCTTCGCGAAAGCCGTTGCCGGTGTGCTTGTTCCCGCCGAACGGCAGCGGGATCTCGGCGCCGATGGTGGGTGCGTTCACGTACACGATGCCCGTATCGATGTGGTCGACGGCCCACAACGCGGCGTTGATGTCTCGGGTGTAGACCGCGGCCGACAAGCCGTACTCGCTGTCGTTCACGACCTCGACGGCTTCCTGGAGATCATCGACGACGAGCACGGTGAGCGCCGGCCCGAAGACCTCCTGGCGGGCGATCGGGTTCGAGCGCTCGGCCCGCAGGATGGTGGGGAGGACGAACGTGCCCCCGTCGCAGCCGGCGACCTTGACCGAACGCCCGCCGAGGACAACCTCGGCGCCGTGCTCGACGGCGTCGCCGATCATGCCCACGATGCGCTCGCCCGATCGGGCGTCGATCACCGGGCCGACGTCGATGCCGGGCTGCGTGGGATCACCGATGACGAGCTTGGTGGCGCTCGTCGCGATCCGATCGACGAGGTCGTCAGCGATGGACCGGTGGACGACGAGCCGTGACGTCGAGGTGCAGCGCTGCCCGGCGGTGCCGAACGCACCGAACAGCGCGCCGTCGGTGGCCAGGTCGAGGTCGGCGTCGGGCATGACGACCATGGCGTTCTTGCCGCCGAGCTCGAGCGAGACGAGCTTCGGGCCGCAGGCCATGGCCGCCGACGCCACGAGGCGCCCGGTGGGCACCGAGCCGGTGAAGCTGATTGCACCGATGCCGGGGTGGGTGCTGATCGCCGCGCCCGGATCGCCGTGCCCATGCACGACGTTGAGGAGACCGGCAGGGACGCCTGCATCCACGAGGCACTCGACGAACGCGTCGGCGCAGAGAGGAGCGAGCTCGGACGGCTTGATGACGATGCCGTTGCCGGCCAGGAGTGCCGGGAAGATCTTCCACGACGGGATCGCCACCGGGAAGTTCCACGGGGTGATCATCCCGATGACGCCGACCGGGTGCCGCGTCGTCCACGCCATCTTGTTGGCGAGCTCGGAGGGCACGGTCGCGCCGAGGGCGTTTCGACCCTGGCCGGCGACGAAGCGGCCCATGTCGACGGCCTCCTGCACGTCGCCCCCGGCCTCGATCAGCACCTTGCCTGCTTCCCGGCTGACCAGGTGGGTGAGCGCGGCCTTCCGCGTGGCCAGCACCTCGGCGGCCGCCGCGATGAGCTCGGCGCGCACGGGCACCGGGACCTCCGCCCACGCCCGCTGCGCGTCGATGGCGGCGGCCACGGCGTCGTCGACCGCGGCGGCGGTCGACTCGGTGACGATGGCGACGACGTCGGCG
>CAZTVJ010000348.1:0-7304 GCA_964616935.1 uncultured Acidimicrobiales bacterium
CGACCGAACGTCGCGTCGGGCCGGTGGTCGAAGTGTCCCCCTCGGCCGAGATCGAACAGCACGGCGGCGGGCACGATGGGCACGACGTGGTGCGGCGCCTCGCCGACCGCGAAGCCCACGTTGCGGGCAGCGAGCCAGTCCATCACTCCGTCGGCCGCAGCCAGACCGTAGGCACTGCCCCCCGAGAGGCACAGTGCGTGCACGTGCTCCACGAGGTTCGACGGGTCGAGCAGGTCGGTCTCACGGGTGCCCGGCCCGCCGCCCCGCACGTCGACACCGGCCACCGTCCGGGGCGGCGGGAGGATCACGGTGGTGCCGGTCAGCCAACCCCGGCCGCGGCGTTGCGCGTGTCCCACCCGTACGCCGAGCACGTCGGTGATGGCGTTGCGGGGACCGGCGCGGCGCGCAGTGGTCACGGTCGGTGCGCCGCTGCGTCGGCCGAGGACAGGAACCGCCGGGCCGCCTCGACGTAGACGTCGGCGGCTACGAACATCTCGGCCACCTCCACGTACTCGTCGGCCTGGTGGGCGATCCACTTCCCGCCGGGTCCGTAGACGACCGAGGGCACGCCGCCCCGGCTGGTGATCACGGTCCCGTCCGTGGCGCCTGGCACGCCGCCGAGGCGGCCGGGTGCGCCCGTGATCACCTCGTGGGCGGCGAGCAGGGCGCGCACGAGCGGCCCGTCCTCGTCCACCTGCACGGCCGGGCGGTCGTCGATGACCGTGACCTCGGCGTGGATGCCATCGCCCGCTCCGGCTTCGAGCGCCAGGGAGGCGACCCGAGCGACCAGCTCTGGATGATCCACGCCGGGGATGGTGCGCACGTCGAGCCACAGCGACGCGGTCGCCGAGATGACGTTCATCTGCGCGGCGGCGCCCGCCTGTACGACCGTGGGCGTGAGGTACACCTCACCGAGGTAGGGGTCGGCCGGGAACCGAGCCTGCAGCTCGGCCTGGTAGCCACCAACCCGCGCGACGAAGGCGGCCAGCGCCGGCAACGGGTTGCGACCCTGGTGAGGCATCGCCCCATGGGCCATGGCCCCGCGGAACGTCACCAGCAGCCGCAGCGCACCCTTGGCGACATGGCACACCTCGCCGGCCTCCGGTTCGCAGCAGATGGCGCCGTCGACGTCGGCGGCATGGCCGGCCGCCACGAAGTGCTTGGCGCCGAGCATCATGCCCTCTTCGTCGACCAGGATCGCCAGGCGGATCCGGCCCGGGAACGGCCCGTCGTCGGCGAGCGCCTTGGCGGCGTAGACCATGGCGGCGACGCCGGCCTTCATGTCGGCTGCACCCCGGCCGTACATCCGGCCATCCACGATCTCGGCCCCGAACGGATCCACCGACCACGCGCCGAGATCGCCCTCGGTCACGACATCGCTGTGACCCTCGAACAGCAGCGTCGGCCCGGGGAGGCCACCCTCCACGTCGCAGATGACGTTCGGGCGACCCGGCTCGACCTGCTCCACCACGGGAGACCAGCCGAACGAGCGCAACCGGTCCGTCACCAGCGTCGCAACACCGGCTTCATCACGCCCGCTTGCCGGATCGTGGACGCTGGGGAGCCGGACGAGTGCTTGGGCGAAGGCGAGGAGGCCGTCGCGATCGACCGTCACACGGGCGACGGTCACCCGTGGCTCGCGGGGGCCTCGGGGGCGTAGCGCAGCGAGCCATGAACGTCCATCAGGTGGGCGACCACGAAGTCGCTGGCACCGTCGGGGATGACCATCCCGATGGAGACGTCGTCGCCGTCGAAGGTGTACTCGACGATGCCAGCGCGCCGGACGGCACCGTCGTTGTGGTCGCTGCCCAGGAAGGCGGTGGTGGGCGCCCAAACCGTGCGGATGCCGCCAGGCAGTTCTCCGGTGCTGTAGCGATGGAGGTGGCCCGACGCGACGAGGCGAACGGGCGAGCCTTCGATGATCGACCAGAACCGAAGCCGTTCGGGCAGCTCGAGCGACCCACCAGGCCCGTCGTCGACCTCGGGACCCACCAGGCAGATCGGCTTGTGCAGGAACAGGGCGACCCGGTCCACGCCGCGGAGGTGCCGGCGCAGCCAGTCCTCCTGTTCCTCCTCGGCGGCCAGGCCGGTGCCCACGAGCAGGTCGTTCACCCCGATCAGCCGCCACCCCTCGAGGTCGACCGAGAAGCGATCCGCGCCCCACCGCTCGACGAAGCGAGCCAGTCGATGGGGAGTCGGCGGTTGGTCCTGCCACGGCTCGATGCCGTTGTCGACGACGTCGTGGTTGCCGGGCAGCACCAGCCAGGTAACGGGGATGCGATCGTGGAGTGACTTGGCGAACGCGGCGTCGTCGTCGTCGTCGGGGTCGTCGAGGATGATGTCACCGGTGTTCACCACCAGGTCTGGCGGATCGAGCAGGAGATGGCGCAGCACCGCTTCGAAGTTCGGGACGGCCCACCCGCGCTTGGCCGAGAGGTGCGTGTCCGAGATCTGCGTGACGCGAAAGCTCACACCAGCAGTCTCGCAAGTCCCACGGCCCAAGGCGACAACAGTCACCTAGTGTTCGCGCTTTCCTGTGGACCGCGGTGAAGATGGGATGGTGCACCAGTGAGCGAGCGAAGCGAGCTCCATGTGACGGCGCGGTGTTTGCCGCTTCGCGGCGAACGGCTCACTGGTGCCCCCAGCGGTTCGCCGTCCCCAAGTTGTCCTCATGACCGGATGGTGCACCAGTGAGCGAGAACCTGCAGCTCTACAACCGGGCCCTCGATGGCTTCGACCGTGTGGTCAGAGGGGTGCCGGCCGATCGGTGGGAGTCGCAGTCCCCGTGCACCGACTGGAAGGCGATCGACGTGGCTGGCCACGTGATCGGCATCCAGATGATGGTGACGGGTGGTCTCACCGGCGCCCCGGCACCGAGCGAGCGGCCTTCGACCCGGGAGCTGGCTGGCGACGACCCGGTGTCCAACTGGGAGGCTGCTCGTGGGGCCCTCGAAGCGGCTGCGGCGGTCGACGGTGCCCTGGAGCGAACCATCGAGACACCGTTCGGCGCCATGCCGGCCGACACGTTCCTGGGCATCTTGGTGCTCGACGCCCTCACCCACTCGTGGGACCTGGCCCGCGCCGCCGGGCTCGACGACGCGCTCGACCCCGAGCTCGTCACGATCTGCTTCGAACGGATCCGCCCGCTGGATGCCGCCATCCGGCGTCCGGGAGCGTTCGACGGGGCCAAACCGGCACCAGAGGGTGCCGACGAGCAGACCCGGCTCATGGCGTTCCTCGGTCGCCAGGTCTGACCGGTCCAATCGCGCCATGCGCGACGGGGCGTGCGGCGTCCTCTACGTTCAGCCGGTGCCCGAACCGTCGTTCACCTGCCCCCGCTGCGGCCAGCCGGTCAGCGGCCGCTTCTACGGGCCGTGCCCGTCGTGCCGGGAGGAGCTGCAGTTGGCGTTCGTGCCCGTACCGAAGGTGGTGGAGGTGCCGGAGTACGAGCCGAAGGTCAACGTGACGGCCAACGCCGTGGCGCTCAAGGACGACTGAGGCCGGTCAGCCCGCCGTCCAGACCGGGGCGTCGACGCGCCACGCAGGGGCCTGGCCCCAGCGCTCCGCGTAGGTCACCTCGTGCGGCGGCTGCCGCCGTGCAACATCCCACCGCCCGGTGGGGTAGCCGAAGGTGACCATGGCCATGGGGATCCATTCCCCATCGGTGGGCACCCCCAGCAGCTCGAGCACCTCGGCCGCCCGGAACTTGAACAGCAGCGTCGTGAGCGACGTGCCGACGCCCTCGGCCCGGGCGGCCAGCATGGCGCTCCACAGCGCCGGGAAGATCGAGCTCTCGCCCCGCTCCTTGCCGAAGGCGAACAGCAGCAGGGGGACGGCGGTGAAGTTGTCGGCCAGCCAGTTGGCCGAGGCCGATGTCTTCTTCGCGGCGATCACGGCCGGGTCGTCAGGGTCGCCGTGCTCGATGAGCTCGCTGACGGCCTTGTACTGCGTGCGGTTCAGCTCGGTGAGGCCTTCTCGATACCAGCCGCCGAGGGTCACCTTGGTGGTCTCGTCGGTGACCAGGAGGAAGCGCCAGCGCTGCTGGTTGCCGCCCGACGGAGCCCGGATGGCGGCGTCCATGATGCGGGCGACGACGTCGTCGGAGATGGGGTCGGGCTTGACGCGGCGCATGGCCCGAGTGGTGTAGAGCGCTTCGAACAGGTCCACTGCTACCCCCTGAAGGCCGTAGGGCAACGGATCAGGGCCGACGCGTTGCCGAGCGGAGCGTAGGAGCGAGCCGAGCGGTGCGCCTAGAGGTCGCGCAGGCTCCCGGAGCTCGTCGCCCCGCCCACCGGGCGATCTCGTCGGCCAGCGCGTGATCGTGGCAGCATCGGACGTACGGCCAACCAGGGGACCAGGAGGACTGCATGACCGACGACGACCGGAACTACGAGGACGTTCGCGCGTACGTCCTCACGCCCGAGCGGGAGGCGGAGATGATCGATTCGCAGACCGAGTGCACCTTCATGTGGACGACGGCGGCGGGTGAGCCGGTGGGCGTCGTCATGAACTTCGTCGAGCGCGACGGCCGGTTCTGGCTCACCTCGGCGGCGCAGCGCAAGCGCGTGGCCGCCGTCCGGCGCGATCCGAGGGTGGCCATCTCGATCACGAGCAAGGGATCGGGCATCGCGAGTGGGCGGTCCGTCACCTACAAGGGGACCGCCACGATCCACGACGACGCGCCGACCAAGGCGTGGTTCTACACCGCCCTTGCGGCCCGGGTCCGTCCCGGCGAGCCCGAGAAGCAAGCGGCGTTCGCGAGCTTCCTGGACTCACCACAGCGAATCGTCCTCGAGCTCGTCCCGACCGCGCGCATCGGCTTCGACAGCGTCGCGATGTGGGCCGCGACGCCCGAAGCCGCCCCGGATCACTGACCCGACAGCCGGAAGGGATGACATGACCATCGAGGACGACCTCGAGATCCGCAACCTGGTGTCCCGGTACGCGGACGCCGTGTGCCGGCGCGACCCCGACCAGTGGATCGGCACCTGGGCCGAGGACAGCCGCTGGGAGCTGGGTGGCGGCCGGGAGACGGTGGGCCGCGAGGCCACGCTCAACCTTTGGACCAAGGCCATAGCCCGCTACCCGTGGGTGGCCCAGCTCGTGATGAACGGCATCGTCGAGGTGGACGGCGACACCGCCAGCGGCAGCTGGTACATCCTCGAGCTGAACCACCTGGAGAACGGCGATGGCGTGATGCACGCGGGCAACTACGAGGACACCTACACCCGCACCACGGAGGGTTGGCGCTTCGCCAGCCGGCGTTTCCACCTGGTGTACAAGGGCGCCATGGACCCCGGCACCGTGGTGCCGGTGCTCCCCAGGGAGCGTTGAGCCCGCCTCGACGAGCCACTGCCGCGGCGCGGCTACCGTACGGCGCGGTCTCGCCGGGTGCGTGGTCGACAGGGGGGAAGATGGATCTCGAAGGAAAGGTCGCTGCCGTCACGGGTGGCACGAGGGGCATCGGCTTGGCCATCGCCAAGGCGTTCCACCGAGAAGGTGCGTCCGTGGTCATCAACGGCCGTTCGCCGGAGAAGGGCGCGACCGCGATCGACGAGATGGGCGGCGGTGACCGGGTCCACTTCATCGCTGCCGACGTGAAGAGTCGCGAGGGCGTTGAGCTGATCGTCGACGGCACGGTCGAGCGCTTCGGCCGCATCGACATCCTGGTGAACAATGCCGGCGGGGCGGCGAACCACGCTCCCGTGGCCCAGCTCACCGACGAGTCGATGCAGGACGCGCTGGTGTGGAACCTGTGGTCCACGTTCTGGGGCATGCGGCGGGCGTTCCACTACATGATCCCCCAGGAGTGGGGCCGCATCATCAACATCTCCTCGGTGGAAGGCAAGCACGGCAAGCCGGGTGTCTCCACCTACGTGACGGCCAAGCACGCCATCAACGGGCTGACGAAGTCGGCCGCCCAGGAGGTGGGCACGTTGGGCATCACGGTCAATGCCCTGTGCCCCGGTGCCATCGAGACCGACGTGATGATGGCCGAGGGGCCAGGCGCCGCCGAGTCCATGGGCCTCACCTACCAGGGCCTGCTCGACTGGTTCGCCAACGAGTCCGCCATCAAGCGACTCAACACGTGCGAGGAGGTCGCCGAGGTGGCGGTGCTCGTCGCCTCCGACATCGGCGGTGGCATCACTGGCTCGATGATCTCGATCGATGGCGGCACGGCCGCGTACTGAGGGGGACGAACGATGGGGAAGCTCGACGGCAAGGTGGCCGCCATCACCGGCGGCACGCGCAGCATCGGCCGGGGGATCGCTGACGCGTTCCTGGCAGAAGGTGCGACGGTGGTCGTGAATGGCAGGAGCGAAGAGAAGGGCGCCGCGTGCCTGGCCGAGATGGACGCGGGCGACCGCGCCGCCTTCTATCCCGGCAGCGTGATGGACCAGGCGATCGTGAACGGCCTGGTTGACTTCACCGTGGACCGGTACGGACAGCTGGACATCATGGTGCTCAACTCCGGCGGGGTCGCGAACACCGCCCCGGTCGCCCAGATGACCGACGAGGAGTGGGACCTCGAGGTCACGTGGAACCTGCACCACGTCTTCTGGGGCATGCGCAAGGCCCTCCAACACATGATCCCACGCGAGAGCGGACGCATCATCGTGACGTCGTCGGTGGAGGGGAAGCTGGGCAAGGCCGGCCTGTCGGGCTACGCCGCCACCAAGCACGCCGTGCTCGGCCTCATGAAGGCCGCCTCCAAAGAGGTGGGCACGCTCGGCATCACGGTCAACGCGCTGCTGCCCGGCCTGATCATCACCGACATCGTGCGCGACACCGGGCCCGACTCGGCCATCGCCATGGGCCTCGACTCGTTCGACGCGATGGTGGACGTGTTCGCTCAGGAGTCGGCCATCAAGCGGCCGAACACGGTCGAGGAGGTCGGTGCCGTCGCTGTCCTGCTGGCCTCCGATGCCGGCAAGGGCATGACCGGCACCTCGTTCCCCATCGACGGCGGCACCATGCCCTACTGATTGGCTCGGCTCGGCGTCCGCTTCGCTTTCGCCGAGCCTCGCTGCGCCTCGTCGCTGGCGCTTCCCTCGGCGCGCGCTGGTCCCTAGGACGAGGCGGCCCAATGGAGGGCGTTGGTGAGCAGGCGGCGGTAGTGGGGGTTGGCGAAGGCGGACGGGCCGTCGCCCGGCTGGAGGTACACGACGGGTGACCGACGTGCCTGCTTGACCCACGCCACCACGTTGCTGCCGGGCGGGTGATGCCACCCTTCGCGCTCGTCGCGGCGGCCCGTGACCGCCAGCGTCGTCGACCAGTGGTCCTGGTCGGTGCGGGGCGCATCG